>SFZC01000063.1 GCA_004558955.1 bacterium
AGCAAGTTGTTTTTTTAGTAAAGAATTGAGGTTGAAACAAAAAATATGACAATAACAGGTATAATTTCCGCAATCGGAAACAATAGCAGTATTTACCCCCTTATCGTTCGTGACTGTTGTATAGAAGCACCGTCAAAAATTCTTATTGCAAGAAAAGAAAACAAAAAAGAATCCGACGCTATGGCAAATGATGCAACTCGTGAAAAATTTATTGATGAGTATGCAACTTCGGCAATTTGGCTCGGCGGTATTCCTGCGGTTGAATTTTTAGCAGACAGATATATTTCAAAAAGAGGATTTAGCCCGCTTGTTAATTTGAAATTGTTTAAGGCTGACAAAAATCCTGCTGATAAACTTGTTCAAGGGATTGAATACAATATAAATAAATTCAAAAATATCAAATCAAAAGATATTCAAGAAGCCGTAGCGGATTTGGTTAAAATAAAAAATAATAAATCTGGATATGAAAAATTATTATCTCAAAAATTACTTGCCGCAACGATTATTCCAACCGTTATTATGGGGTTTGTCCTACCGCCGCTTAATTTTGCACTAACTAAAAAACTAAGAAAAAATAAGGCTCAAAATCAACAAAATTCTCAAAAGAATACAAAAAATATTGATTTTACTTCTGCACAAATTGATTCATTTAGAAAGTCTATGCCTAATAAAGAGGTTGCCTTTACGGGAAATAATTTTGTATCGACTATTGCAAATTTAAGAACCGTTGACAAAATGGCGATTTCAGACGGCGGATTAACTGTTGGCAGGGTTTCAACTTCAAGAAACAAAGACGAAGCCTATGTAAACGCTTTCAGAATGATTGGTTCAATGATTTTGAATTTTGTAACTCCTGTTTATATAGCAAAAGCTTTGGATAAATTTGCAAACAAAACTTTTGGAATAAATGTTAATCTTGACCCGCTGATTTTGGATAATGAAGGTTTTATTAATGCAATAAAAGAAAACAAAGTAGAATTGCCAAAATCAACGAGTGCAAAGGATTTGATTGATTTTATTGACAATAAACCTGATACTTTATTTTCTAAATTTGCTCAACAAATGAAAAAAGTTACTTATTTGAAATCAGGATATCGTGACCCGAGAAAATTTGTAGATATTGAGGATTTGGCAAAGTTCAGAAATGAATTTGAAAACTTTATAAAAGCAGCTCAAAAAACTAAAAATATTGAAAGTTTTACAAGAAAAGCAAAATTTGTAAAAGGATTTAATATTTTGACAAATGTCGGAATTTCAAGCTTTTTACTTGCCGGAGTTTTGCCAAAATTACAATACGGATTTAACAAACTTGTGACGGGTTCTTACACCGACCCGGGTTTAAAAAATCAATAAAATTTTTCTGTAAAAATACAACAACAAGATGACCTTTTCCTACTATACAAAATGCGATTTACATGGTATTATTTACTTAGATGTAGTAGGAAATATTTTTGAATATATATGCAATGAATTTTATTTGAAAAATTGAATAAAATAAACTCGATAGGTTATATGTATCGGGAATTGCGTGTATAAAAAAATAGAAAAGGATAAGGTAATACTTTATGTCAACCATGCACTTGGCAGTATTATTGGCATTAATGGCTCTTACGGTAATGGTATTAGCCGCTATGCTGATTGTTCAAAAAAGCAAAGTTAAAAATGCTTTTGAATCCGTAAGTAAAGACAGAAAAGCCCTTGAAGAAAAAGAAAAACTTTTGTACAAAGAAGCAAAAATTAAAGCAGTTGAGGAGCTTCAAGACGACAGAGAAAAACTTAACGAAGAAGAGCGTGAAAGACGTCAAGAGCTTGCTCGTCAGGAACAAAAATTAGCAAAACGTGAAGATATGCTTGAAGATAAAATTCAGGAATATACCGAAAAAGAAATTCAAGCACAAAATAAAATGGACGAATTGCTTAATAAAGAAGACTATTTGGCAGAATTGGTTCAAAAACAAACCGAAGAGTTGGAAAGAATTTCAGGCATGTCTATTGAAGATGCAAAGAAAACTCTTTTGGAAAAATTACGCAACGATTTAGCACAGGAACAAATGATGCTTGTGCGTGAGAATGAAGCAAAAATCAAAGAAATTTCTCTTGAAAAATCAAAAGAAATTTTATCAACGGCAATGCAACGTTGCATGATTGAGCAGGTCGTAGAAACAACGGTTTCTGTAGTTGCTCTCCCGAGCGATGAAATGAAAGGTCGTATTATCGGACGTGAAGGTCGTAATATCAGAGCCTTAGAAACCTTGACAGGTGTTGATTTGATTATTGATGATACTCCTGAAGCAGTTGTATTATCAAGTTTTGACCCTGTAAGACGTGAAATTGCAAAACTTGCGTTAGAAAAACTTATCGTTGATGGTCGTATTCACCCCGTAAGAATTGAAGAAATGGTTGAAAAAGCCAGAGAAGAAATTGATAAAAAGATTTGGCAAGAAGGTGAAAATGCCGCATTAGAAATGGGTGTAATGAGGCTTAATAAAGAACTTATTAAAACTTTAGGACGCTTGTATTACAGAACCAGTTACGGGCAAAATGTTTTGAAACATTCACTTGAAGTAGGTCACATTGCAGGCATGCTGGCTGCTGAACTCGGAGCAAACGAAAAGATTACAAAGCGTGCGGGTTTATTGCACGACATCGGTAAAGCGGTTGACCAAACTCAAGAAGGTACACACATTCAACTCGGTGTTGAACTTGCTTCAAGATACGGTGAAAAGCCTGAAGTTATCCACGCAATCGAGGCTCACCATGATGATGTAGTAGCAAATACCATTGAGGCGGTTTTGGTAAAAGTTGCAGATGCTATTTCTGCAGGTCGTCCGGGAGCAAGACGTGATACTTTGGAAATTTATATCAAACGTTTGCAAAAAATTGAAGAAATCGTAAACAGTTATGAAGGTATTAAACAATCGTTTGCGGTACAGGCAGGACGTGAAGTCAGAATTATCGTACAAGCGGAAATGTTTGACGATTTGGCTTCTGGCAAGTTGGCAAGAGATGTTGCAAAACGAATTGAAAACGAACTTGATTATCCGGGACAAATCAAAGTTACGGTTGTAAGAGAGTTCAGAACAACGGAAATTGCAAGATAGGAGATAAGTTGAAGAAATAAAGAAGCCGAGTTAAAATTATATAAATAACTTGACTTCTTTGTTTTTAGTATAAAAAGGTATTAAAAATGGAAGACGAAGCGAAAGTGATAAAAGTTATATTTTTCGGAGATGTTGTCGGTAAGCCCGGAAGGTTTGCCGTACGGGATTATTTGGCGGAAAATTCTCAAAAGTATGATTTTGTTATTGCGAATATTGAAAATGCCTCTCACGGCTTCGGGCTGACAGAAAAGAATTACAATGATTTCAAAACTTATGGTGTAAATTGTATGACTTGCGGGAACCATATTTGGGATAAAAAAGATATTTATACATACATTGATTCTGCTGATTGTTTGTTAAGACCTATCAATTACCCGAAAGGTACTCGTGGGGTTGGTAGCAGAATTTTTGATATGGAAAGTTTTAAAATCGGTGTGATAAATGTTCTTGGCAGAGTTTTTATGAACTTGGTAGATTCACCTTGGGAACGTGTCAAAGAGGAAATTCAACGAATTAAAGAAATTACACCGGTAATTGTTATTGATTTACACGCTGAAGCGACAGCGGAAAAGATTTGTTTTGGCAGATTTTGTTCTGAGTTGGGTGCCAGTGCATTGTGGGGAACGCACACTCATGTTCAAACTGCTGATGATTGTATTATGAACGGCAAAATGGCATATATTTCCGATGCGGGATTTTGCGGTGCCTCTGACGGGGTTATCGGAATGGATTATAAAACCTCATTAAACAGGTTTTTGACTAGTATTCCCGAACGTTACGAGGTGGCTCCGGGCGAAATCACTCAGATTAATGCCGTTGAGGTTGAGATTGACACCGTAACAGGTAATGCAATCGGTATTAAAAGAATTAATTGTAGTAATAATAAAATAAAAGAGGAAAAGGTAAGTGAAAAAGAGAACTGATTTACATATTCATACTTATTTTTCAGACGGTGTCTTTTCGCCTGAAAAAATAGTAGATACTGCTATTGATGTCGGTCTTGATGCTATTGCAATTACTGACCACGACAATATTTTGGCTTATGATGTTGCACAAAATTATATCAAAGAAAAAAATCTTTCAGACAAAATCGAAATTATACGAGGGATTGAAATTAATACCCTTTACAAAAATTACGAAGTCCATATTTTAGGATATTTTATGGATACGACAAACTCTGATTTTGTTGAATTATTGAAGGTTCAACAGGCTGCCAGAATTAAACAAACTAAAGAAATCATTAAACTTTTGGCACAAAAAGAAGGTATTAAAATTAAATTTGAGGACGTTAAAAAACTTGTTGCGGAAGGTGGAAGTATCGGACGTCCGCACATTGCAAAAGCGATTACAAATGCGGGCGGAACCAATAATATTATGGACGCTTACGCAAAATATATCCACGATGATTCACCTGTTTATGTACAAAGAAAGACAGTTTCTCCGTTTGATGCTGTCGAGATTTTGTATGATGCGGGCGGAATTCCAGTTATTGCACACCCTCACGATTTAGAAATTGCGGAACCGTTGATTAAGGAACTTATGAATTACGGTTTGAGAGGAATTGAGGCTTATCACAGAAAACACTCACCCGCTTGCGTTGAATATTTCTCAACAATGGCGGAAAATCTTGGTTTGATTGTGACGGGCGGGTCAGATTTCCATACTCCGAATATTATGAACGGTCAAATCATTTTGGGTAAAAACTTTATCCCTGAGTGGGTTTATGAAAAACTTGTGGCAGAGAAAAAGCGTATAGATATGGCTTAAAGGATTATTTTATGAAAAAACATTTTTGGCGAATTGAATATTCAATAACATTATTTGTTGTTTTTGCGATAATTTTAATGTTTATTCCTACTAAATTTATTGCAACAAAAGATGCTACATCTATTTCTATGTGGAATGAAACTATTAATAAAATGGAATATATTTTCTCGGCAATGAATGCTCATTCTGATACTGATATTTTGAAAGGTTTAAAAAACGCAAAAGACGATGCTCAACGTGAGCAGTTAATGATGATTTTGGTTAAACCTTATTTGAGAATTACGGAAGATAATCTTTTGCAAAAAAAATCTTATCAACCTAAATATTTGAACGGTAAAGTCGTAAAAGACGGTGACAGGTACTATTTTGACAAACTTTATTTGACAAAAAACAATAAGGTTGTCGGCTTAAAAGATATTAAAGACGAAGACGTTTTTCACCCTGTATTTTTAATGATGTTTGATATGAACGGTGTGAAAGGTCCTAACGTATGGGGTAAAGATATTTTCGGGTTAAATATCTTTATTGACGGCAATATCGCACCGATTGGTTCGGGGTGGAGTATCAACGAATTAAAATCCGATTGTTCGGAATACGGTACTGGAGTTGGTTGTTCGCATTATTATCGTATAGGCGGAGAAATCAATGAGTAATATCAAAAAAGTTTGTGTATTTGCGTCATCCAGTGATTTTTTAGCACCCGTGTATTATGTTGAGGCTAAAGAGTTGGGCAAATTGCTCGGTCAAAACGGCTACGATATTGTTTATGGCGGAAGTACACTGGGAATGATGTGGGCTTGTGCCGAACAGGTCAAACTCAATGGCGGAAAAATCTTTGGTATAATGCCGCAAAGACTTGTTGATATGGGTTGTAGAACGGATAATTGTGATGAATTTGTTTTGGCACAAGGTATGCGTGACAGAAAAGATACAATGGACAAAATGTCAGATGCCGTAATTGCTTTGGCTGGCGGTTTCGGTACTTTGGAAGAATTATCGGAAATGATTGTACAAAAACAGTTGGGGTACAATAAAAAGCCGATTGTTATTTTAAATACGGATGGCTTTTATGACAATTTACTCAGGTTTTTTGATACCGTAATTTCTGAAAATTTCGCAAATAAGGCTTCGGCAAATCTGTTTTACGTTGCAGCAACCCCGTTTGATGCAGTTGAATACATCAAAAATTACGTTGAACCGCAAAATGTTCCTTCAAAACATGAAATTTATTCAAGATAAGGAGTAATTTGTGGAATGGGTTAAAGACTTTTTATTGCAAGAGTTTTCAGGGTGGGGAAGGTTCGAGAGAATAATTTTCCCTTTAGAAATCTTGTTTATTTTAATTCTTTCCATAACATTAAAAGACAATCCAGTTGCGATAATTTCAGCAGTTTTTGGGATAAGTTATACAATATTGGCGGGAAAAGGTAAGATTTCTTGCTATTTTTTCGGACTTGCGGGAACTCTTTGTTACTCGTATATTTCTTATAAAAATTCTCTCTTTGGAAATTTGGCTCTTTATGTGTGCTATTATTTGCCAATGCAGGTTTATGGAATTTTTAAATGGAAAGAACACTTGAATAAAAATACTTGTTCTATTGAAAAGACTAAATTGTCGGGAAGAGAAAATTTGGTATATTTTTCGTGTGCAATTTTGCTAACTGTAATTTGCTATTTTGTGTTGGTAAAATTACACGACAAAAACCCTTTATGTGATTCGATAACATCCGTTTTTTCTGTTTTGGGTCTGATATTTACCGTTAAAAGAAGTATTGAGCAGTGGTATGTTTGGGCTGTTGTAAACGGTTTGTCTGTTATTATGTGGGCACAGGCTTATTTGAACGGATTTAATTGTTTGGCAACCGTTTTGATGTGGTTGACGTATTTTATCCTGTCCTTTTATTTTTATTTTGCGTGGAAAAAAGAGATTACCGATTCATTAAAAAATAATTAAAAATATCAACTTTTTGTAAGTTTTATATTATCATTAGAATAGGAGATACGATAATATGAAATATAAAGATTATTATGAAACGTTGGGTGTAAAAAGAGATGCAACCGAGGCTGATATTAAATCGGCTTACAGAAAACTTGCAAGAAAATATCACCCTGATGTAAATAAAACAAAAGAAGCGGAAGAAAAATTTAAAGAAATAAACGAAGCCTATGAAGTTCTTGGCGATAAACAAAAACGTCAAAGATACGACAGTTTGGGGGCAAATTGGCAAGGTGGAGCAGATTATACCCCACCTCCGGGATTTGAAAACTTCAATTTTGACGGCGGTGGTGGAAACTACCAACAATTTAACTTCAATGGTCAAGATATGGGTGGCTTTTCGGATTTCTTCAGCTCTTTATTCGGCGACATGATGGGTGGCGGAGCAACGGGCGGTACTCGAGGTTTTTCAAACTTTGATTTTGGAAATATGGGAGTGGGTCAAGGCTTTTCTAATGCAGGATATACTTCCCGCCGCAGGGCTTCTGCAAAACCGCCGAAAAGTGAAGATTTAGACGTTACAAAAAACTTGAACGTTACGGCGAATGATTTGTTCTCAGATGCTCCGATTACAGTAAAATTTAGTGATATGAGAAAATGTACCGCTTGTCCGAAAGACGGTAGCTACTGTACAGCGTGCGGTGGAACTGGAATTGTTAATGAGCAAAAATCCTTGAAAGTAAAATTACCGAAAGAGGTTAAGGTCGGGCAAAAAATCAGATTAAAAGGAGAAGGTCGAGCAGATGCTTACGGTCAAAAAGGGGATTTGTACTTGATAATTACTCCAGTTGACGGTGAATACCAAATTTCAGGCTGTGATTTGACAAAAGATGTTGAAATTACACCACCTGAGGCTGTTTTAGGTTGTAGTAAAGAAATTAAAACTTTGCATGGGACAATTACCATAAAAATACCTAAAATGACTTCAAGTGGAAAATGTTTAAGACTTAAAAATCTCGGATTGCCTAAAAAATCAGGTGGCTACGGTAACTTGAATGCAAGAATAAAAATTGTTTTGCCTGACAAAATGTCACAAAAACAAATTGACTTGTACAAGCAAATCCTTGCGAGTTCGTAAAATTATACTAGAATAGTCACAAATGGTAGGATAAACGATATACGCTGTACGGATGGATTGATTGTTCCCTACCCCTCAAATGTCCTCTTTAAGCAAAAAAACGAAATAATCAAACAGTCTGTAATAATCCAAATGGGACAACAAATACAACATTAAATGTCCTAAAAAGATATGTGCTTCAAGTCAAAGGGGAGAAGGTTTATCAATTTACGCAATAAAAAAAACAACCTTTCGGTTGTTTTTTTATTGGCTGGGACGGAAGGATTCGAACCTCCGAGATGGCTGGACCAAAACCAGCTGCCTTACCACTTGGCGACGTCCCAATATTCATTTCTCACATTTATTATTGTACCTTCTAAATCTTAATTGTCAATAAGAAGTTTTAAATTTTTCTCAAAGCTTTCTTTAAAACCTTCCCTAATGCAAATCCTGCAGGGTTTGCACCGATTATGGGAATAGCAAAGCCTAAGCCTGCAAAAATTCCCGGAAGATGTGGAATAACGCCTTTTCTTAGCATACTTCGACCGACAGTCACAAAAGTATCGCAAGGAGTTGCTTTTTGTATTTTTGATAATCGGCGACCATATTGAAATCCGTTTTTGAGATCTTTTGGCATGTTAGCAACACCAAAAATTTCTTTTGAGGCTTCTTTTGAAGCCGCTTTTGTCTTTTCATATCCGTTTGAAATTACTTTTCCGATTCTTGTCATGTTAATTTGCCTTGTTTATTAATTATAAAACTTTAAATAGTAAAAATTTGCCGATTTTAACAAAATTTTACTATTTACATATATTATATTTAAAAATAATATATATTTAAAATAATTAATGTATTTTCAAATGCTAAAATTTCTGATATAATTTATATATGAACAATACTGTAAAAATCGTAATTTTTGGAATATTTTTAGTTATTGCTATTGGTTTGACTTTTTTTGGATTCTCTAAGGTTAAAGTTGATGATTTTAAAAAGGCAGCCGTTATTTTGCTGGTTGATTCTTCGGCTTCTAATCAGAAGAATTTACCCGCAGAAAAAATGGTTATCCGTCAACTTTGCTCAATGCTTGACCCAGAGGACCATATCAAGATGTTAAGGGTATCTGAAGATGCCTACATAATCTATGAGGGGTCACCGCAATCAGGGGCTGAAATTCGCAAGGCTATGGAAAAATTCACTCAACTTGATTCAAAAGAGTATGGAACCGCTTACGGGGTAGCCCTGAAAAAGGCTTTTGACCACGCTATTGCAATGAATAAGGAAGGATATATCCCATCTGTTGTAGTTATCGGTGATTTGGAAAATGAAGGCGATATAAATAAGCAGATTAACTGGGAAACTTTGCCTTCAGAGGTTGCAAACGTAAAAAATCAGGCAGAAGATTTTTCAATGATGTTTTTGTATGCGACTCCGCAAAAATTGGACAAGGTTAAAGAGGTGCTAAGTCCTGTTTTAGGTGAGAAAAAACTTATTACGGGTAACGAGGTTACCACAAACAAATCATTAAGAGTATTTTTGAATGCAATAGGTAGGTAAAAATGAATATTACTGTCAAATACGGAAGTTCCGAACAAATGTTTCCCGAGTGTGAATCTCTTGTTATCTCGAATAAAAACTGTGAATTCCCTATCTCTGAACTTGGTGATGACGAGGTTTTGAAACTTGTATATGCGGAGAAGTATAACGGTTTTGTTCTCATAAACGTTTGTAAAAATCAGAAAATATTGTGTAACGGCAAATTATTTTCAAAAATTCTTGTAAAATCTGATTTTGAATTGTCGATACCTTCTTTAACTGAAAATATTAAGGTTCAGGTTGGGTATGAATTTGACACTGTAGTTCAAAATGTTGCAGATAATGTTGTGACAAGTTCTGCTCATTTTTCTCCAGCTGCCACTTTACCTGAAAAGCATACAGAAATTAAAACCGACAATGTTTTTGATAATGATATTGAACAACACAGAATTGCTATAATTAAAGAAATAGGCTTCAAAATTTCTGAGTTTAAAAACAGTGTGAAAACCTCAAATTTTTTGAATTTTATATTAACGGGTATTACTTGCGTATTGTCTGTTATTTCTGCGTTTGGAATTACAAATTATTTGTTGGGTTTGAAAATTGACAATTCTTCATCAACTATAAATTTAACAACAAATTTTTGGTTTTTGGCGGCAATTACTCTTGTAATCTTAGCGGTTTGCATTTCGCTAAAATATGCGGTAAGTTCTGTCGTAAATTTTAATTCTGTTGCGAGAAAATACGGCACAAGCGACACTATTCAAAAAGGAATTATCGGAATAAGTTTGGTATTTTTATTCGTAATTTATGTATTAAATTTATGCTATTACAAATCTGTTTCCGTGTTTACATCACTGTTTTTATCGTTGTTGTTTGTAGGCGGTTTGGTAGTTGTTGCAATCGGAAGCGGATATTTTCACGGTCAGGTAAAAATTTTGAAACAACATTTGGATGCTTACGAATATCGTGAAGATTTTGAATCGGTTATCAAAAGTTACAGAGGAACCAAATGCGAATGGTTTTGGAATTTATAATTGGTGTAATTACGGCTCCGTTCTTGGCTTACGGGGTTTCCAACACTTTGGCTGGATGTTTCCCTGAGGCAGCGAACTGGGTAAGAATTTCAGGTTTGAGATTTAGCCCGATATTCTTGGTTTTGGCAACCTTTTTGATAATTTTTGCATTTCTATCTTTTGTTCGTGCCTTTACTATCGGCAAACAGATTAAAGGGTCTGAGATTATCAAATTCGACGGTTTTCATGACTATAACAGACATGGCGTAACAATCTTGGGTATTGATTCAATGAAGAGCTTGGAAAAAGAAAAATCTTTTGTCCTTTTTGTTGCATGCTTTATCATTTTGATTGAATTTACCATGAACATTTCGTATTTTATAACCGAAATCGGTGGTGATATTCAAGGTATGTTTTTGAGTTTCGTAACTGCTCTTGTTCCTACGGCGTTGTTGATTGCGGAAACTCACATGCTCAGTGCTACAATGTACAAAATTCATAATTTGAGTGAATTGTTAGAAAATTTGGACTAATTTTTTATGGAAAAACTCGGTTGTCTGATAGGTATAATAACGGCATGTTTTGTAACGATTTTGGTTTTGACAACTGATGTCGGAAATTTTGACCATACCGTTACTATTTCAAGCCAACAAACCTCTTTTAGCGGGGGGAACAATACCGAAATAAGTTCTACTGATGTGAAATTAAGCAATAAGGCTTCAAATATTGAGAATAAATCGCTCAATGCAAAGAACAAGGGTTTGAATTTAGATATCGGACAAATCAATTCAAGTAACGAAAACGCAAGTTTCCATTTCTATAATACAAACGGTTCAATTACTCGCAAAGACATTAATAACTTGAAAGTAGGTTTAAAATCGGAAAAAACTTTGTCACCGATGAACCATTTTACAAGTAACAACCATGTAAAGGTTTATAATCAGCAAAATAAATTCTCAAATTCGCCTAATAATATTTATGTTCAACCGCATAAAGTATCAAATTTTGGCAAAAGGGTGAATAATCTTATCCCAAAACAAGAAACTTCTTCATTTTATGACGAACCGTACGAAGAGCGTGAACAAAGCCATTACGCCTATAAAACTCTTGATTGGAGTACTTGGAGAAGTAATTTCATAAATAAAATTACGGACGACAGTGTTTATATTGACTCTTTGAACAATTATCCGCAGGGTTCAATGTTTTCATATTCGTTCATGGTGGATAATACGGGAAAAATTTACGATATAAATGTACGTTCTTTCCAACTTTCAAAAGAGGATAAAAATAAGGTGGCTCAACTTATCAAAAGTTATGAAAATACTTATATTACTAAGTTCCCGCCAAATTCAAAACGTAAAATGGTTAGAGTTTCAGCAATTTTGTTATTTGCAGATAAGACGGAATATTCAAGACCGAGCGATTTCCACGACCTGGAACAGGTTAGGACGAAATTCTAACAAGTAAAGGATTTTGTTATGCAAAAAGAAGAGATAAAAGATTTATTAAATGTTGATTTAGCACCGTTAAGTGAAAATGAAATTACAAAGTCGGAACTTGAAGGTTTGGACGCTTGTTTGCTGGATTTGTCAGCTTTGATAAGCCCTGAGACCTTCAGCATTTACAAAAAATTTGTTGTAATGAAACAAAATGCACCTGTTGGTATGAAAACCGAACTTTTTAATGTAATAAAAAATTATATCAAAGAGAAAATTTCTCAAAAATGCTTTGCTGATGCGATTTTTATGCAACGATTTTTGTTAGTGAAGTCGGTTGTGCAACCTCAAATTTATTTTGATGTTGCCGAAAATTTGTTTTCTTTGGATTTTGAAAAATCATCAGAAAGTTTTGCAAAGATTTATCAACGCACAGAAAGCAATTTGCCGTTAAAACTTTTAACTTTGGGAAATTTTTACAATATTTCGCTAAAGGATTACAAGACTGCGATAAAATTTTACGAACAGTATTTGAAAATTGATGCCTCAAAATCCGTAATTTATACGATATTGGGCAATTTGTACAAAAAAGCGTATGGTGATGACTCGCTAAACGAACAAATTTATTACTATGAACAGGCTCATTTACTAAAACCTAATGACAGATTGCCTTTGCACTGCCTTGCGTTTGGTTATGAAAAACTTAAAAATAACGAAATGGCGAAGAAATATTATCAGGAATTGTTGAAAAACAATTCGACCCCGACTGATTATTA
>SFZC01000236.1 GCA_004558955.1 bacterium
TTTAGATTTTGTGAAAATGGTGGTCTCAACTGGAATTGAACCAGTGACACGAGGATTTTCAGTCCTCTGCTCTACCGACTGAGCTATGAGACCAATATAATGGCGGTTCCGACGGGATTTGAACCCGCGATCTTCTGCGTGACAGGCAGACGTGATGGACCACTACACTACGGAACCAAATGGTTGCGGGAGCTGGATTTGAACCAACGACCTTTGGGTTATGAGCCCAACGAGCTACCAGACTGCTCCATCCCGCGATAACAAATTAAGTGGCGGAGGAAAAGGGATTCGAACCCCTGCGCCGCTCTCACGACCTCCCGGTTTTCAAGACCGGTCCCTTCAACCAGACTTGGGTATTCCTCCAGATATGGTGCCTAAGGTCGGACTTGAACCGACACGAGGGTTAAATCTCGCAGGATTTTAAGTCCTGTGCGTCTACCTATTCCGCCACTCAGGCATTTCGTTTGCACTCTTTCGTGCTGACTAGTTCATTATATACTAAAAAAAATAAAAAAACAACCCTTTTTTGAAAAAAAATTAAAAAATTTTCAATTTTCTTTAATTTTCCCCCAAAAAAGCCCCTTTTATCCACTAAAAATACCGAAAATAAAATTAAAAATAATTTTAAACTCTCCATTTTTTACAAATATCCCTTCAAAAACCATAGACAAAAAAATAAAAGTATGTTATAATGACAACAGTAGAAAGTACCGCGGTACATATATATAGATAAGGTGGTCGGTTATATGGATTACACAAACAACGATATCGTCGCTTGTTTAAGACAATACGAAATGTTCGCTAATAGTTTAGATATGATAACTAATCCTAAGGATAGAGATAATATCTATCACCAATTAGATAGATTAGAAGAAAAACTAATAAAACTAACTAACGAGTTATACGAAGAAGAATACGTAACACTCTTAAATAGAAAAACCTCACTATTAGACGAAGAAAAAACAAGAATAACAATGTTAATAGAATTAATAAGTCAAAGACTTACATACATAGAAACAAGAAAAAATAATCATAAACTATTAGTTGGACACGAAGTAAACTACGGTTCTGTACTTGGTGAGAACCTTTTAGGCGAATTAGAAGAAAGAATAAAAATTATAGAAAAATATACAAAAAACATCAAAGAAAAAGAAGAAATACTAAAAACTCTTGAAGATGTAAATAACAAAATGACCCTTGCTGAGGAAAAAATCAAAATAAACGAAGCTCTAAATAGAGAGTTAGAATCCAAAATGATTGAAGTCTTACAAGGAGCATTCATTAAACTAAAGTTATACGATTATACCAAGAATAGTGAAGAAATAGAGAAAGCCTATAAGGAATTAGAATACTCCCTAAATCTAGCCCGTGATAACGTAAAAATGGCTGAAAACGGCGGTGGAGATATCTTATCCGAGTGTGAAGAAATGATGGCTAGTGTTAAGAAAGATTATGACGAGTACAAAGAAAAATACAATATATTAAAACTAATGGAAATATTCAATACCAAGGTAAGAAGTTATGAAGACTTGTTAAATAAAAGGGAGAAAATTAATGATATTTTCGGTAACCTAACAAATACCAAACTATATGAATTAACATATCCCGAAATAAATAAAGAATACAATACAATTAAGATAGAAAAACAAGACATAAATACCTATAACTACTTACTCATAGAGAAAAACGAAAAAGATGCTAAAATAAAAGAAATAGACGAAGAAAATAATAGTGAAAAATTCCGAAAAGTATTAGAAGACCTAATAGCTAACGAAAAGAAAAAGAAACAAGAACAAATAAAAGAAGAACAAAGAAAAATAGAAGAAGCAATGCAAAAAAGACAAGAAGTAGAACGAAAGAAACAACAAGAACTACTAAAACGACAAAAACAAGCACAGGAAAGTCGCAAAAAAGAAATGGAACAAAGAATAAAACAACTTCTTGAAGAAAAAGAAAAATCAATACTAAGTAAGGAGAAACTAGAAGAAACAAACCCTAACGGTTATAGCTTTGAAACCATAAAGAACAAAGTAAATAACCCCGCTCCCGAAAGAAAATCACTTACACCAAATATAACATCACATTTGCAGGAGGAGAAAGCCATAAGTCCTAGTCCCATAAATACCTATGAAGCCCCTCCAAAAGAGAATTCAAGAGAAGTACCAAAACCAGTATTTACAGAAAGAGAAGAACCAAAGAGCGACATCGAAAAAGAACTATTTGCTGAATTCTCACGTACATCACCATTACCTAAGGATGATGAACCCGAAGAATTTTGGACAACAGAAGAAACCAACTTACTCGCATCTGACGAAATACCAGTAATAGGAAATAATAC
>SFZC01000237.1 GCA_004558955.1 bacterium
CCCAAAAGTCTGTTATTTGATAACACTTATAGAAATTGGGTAAAGAAAAAAAATCTTTATAAGAATGTTGATATAACTGTAGTCTGTGTATCAAATTGGCTTAAAGAGAAAGTAACAAAATCGATATTGCAAGATAAAAAAATAGAAGTGATATATAATGGTATAGATTTAAATGTATTCAAACCTACAGAAAGTACATTTAGAGAAAAATGGAATATCGGTGAAAAAAAAATGATATTAGGTGTTGCTAATGAGTGGACAGAAAGAAAAGGTATAAAAGACTTTGAGCAATTAGCAAAATACATAGATAAAAATAAGGAAATCATAGTAATTGTAGGCTTGACAAAAAAGCAACAACGAAAATATAGAGATTCTTTCTTGTGCATAGACAAAACACAAAATCTTTCAGAATTGGTTGATATATATTCTTCTGCAGATGTTTTATTTAATCCAAGTGTAGAAGAAACTATGGGAATGACATTGGTTGAGTCTTTGGCTTGCGGAACTCCAGTTGTTGCCTATGATGCAACAGCATTGCCTGAAGTTTTGTCTTTTGACAAAACTTCAATAGTTAAAGCACATGATATAAAAGCAGCATATGATAAAATTCATTTGACTGTAAAAAATAATAAGATTTCTGCTAAATGTAGAAAAGAGTCTCAGAAATATGAAAAAAACATGATTTATAATAAATATATATCTTTATATAAAAGACTAGAAAATGAAAAAGATTAAAGTTTTACAGCCCTCAGACTATTCTTTTGACAGAATAATTGAGGCAAAGGCACAAGGTAAAGAAGCCTTCATTGTTTCTCTTTTTGGATATGAATACCTTTCACAAGAAAAAGAGCTAGACATTACTGTAATTTATCCAGATAGAAATAAACGAATTACAAAGATTCTAACAAAGCTATTTAAATTAGAAGGTCGCAATTTTCTTCTTCAACTAAAGACGATTAAATTATCTTCTAAATTTGATGTTGTGTATTATGCTACTGATCGACATCCTTATTTGATAGCTTTGGCTCGTTTATTTGGCTTTTGTAAATGTCCTATTCTTATGGTTAGTCATTTTACTTATAATCCCCGTACAGTAAAGTCTATCGCCAAAAGACTAATTCTCAGAATAGAAAGATTCTTTGTATATAGGGGAATTGACCGTATAGTTTTTGCCAGTCAAAATATCCTTGACCTAGCAAAAGAAAAATGTAAAATCCCTAAGCGTCATTGGACGAATGCAGGCTGGGGGGCTGATCTTGATTATTTTTCAAAGGAAGAAAAATTTAAGAAACCATTTGAGCATTATTACTTTGCGGCAGGTAGTGCAAACCGAGATTATCATACATTAATAGAAGCATTTCGCCAAATGCCAGATAAATATTTGATTATAAGTATTTCCCCTGCGAATCTTAAAAACGAATATCCATTGCCTAAAAATATCAAAGTATTTGATTATACAAAATATGGGATAGATGTTTATGTACATTTGAGAGATTTGTATCAAGATTCGTTAGCTGTTTTGATTCCTGTCATGAAAGAAAATCATGTTCCCAATGGAGCAAGTGTGTTAGTCGAAGCACTGGCGTGTGGAAAAGCTATATTTGCGACAGATTTACCATCTAATTTTATAGAAATAGAAGAGGAAAGAATTGGTAAAGTTGCACAAATACATGATTCAAAAGACTGGATTAGAATTATAAATGATACAACTTATTATGATTTAAAATGTATGGGAGAGAAAGCAAGAATGATTGCAGAAACCCGCTATAATTATAAATTATTTGCTAACAACATCATAAAATATATAAAAGAAATTGTATAGATGAAGAGATATATAATTGATGGGCGAAGTATCGTCGAGCGCACCACAGGAATTAGCAGGTATTCTATTGAGCTTCTGAAAGGATATGTTCGGAGATTTGGAGCCGATAATGTTACGGTTATACTTATGAATGGCATATCTTTGGGTATTTGTAAAGAAATACATACAAGTTATGATAGATATAAGCTGTTTGATATAATAAAGTTTTCATATATGCTTTATAATATGGAATATGATGTATATCATTCAGGAGACTTAATCGGACCAATATTTCGAAAAAGAAATGTGCAACATATTTTAACCGTTCATGATTTGATGTATTTAGTTGTTCCGTCTTTTTTAGGAGCATCAACGATTAGAACCAAATTACAGATATGGAAAAGCAAAATCATTGATGTCCTAAAATTGCGAGTTGCCGATAGGATAATTTCAATCTCGCAAACAACAGCTAATGATTTAAGACGAATCATGGGGCTAAATAGTATTGTTCTTCGTGAAG
>SFZC01000238.1 GCA_004558955.1 bacterium
AAATTGACAATTCAAAAGATAGTGCTGAAAGAGGAATTAAAATTCAAGGCGTTAAATTCCAATCAATGAAAAACTATACATGTTCAAATGTAGATGAAAATGGAGCAATTACAAGTAAAGTAAGCTGTGAGAAAGATGGACCAGATGAGGTTCAACCAACAATAACAGCAAAACAAGCAACAGTAGAAGTAAACAAAGGAACAGACAAAAAAATCAAAGACTATTTCACAGTAAAATTTGGAAAAACTGGCGGACAAGTTACATGTGAAGTAGCAAATGTAAGTGAGTTAGATGTAGGAGACCATACAGTAAAATGTACAGCAACAGGAACAAATGGAAAAACAGCCGAAGCAAGTATAAAAATAACAATAAAAGATGTATTTGCATTAGCAGTAGATAATAGTGGAGCAAATAAACCAGTATTGTATACAAATATGATACCAGTAGTGTATGATGGAACAAAATGGTTATATAGTGACGGAACACAAACAAATTGGTATAACTATACAGATAAGCAATGGGCAAATGCAGTAGTATTAAATAGTGGAGTTACTAAAAATGTAGGTGATGAAGTAACAGAAGAGGATGTAGCACTATGGTATGTATGGATTCCAAGATATAAATACACTATATTCAATGGAAATAATGAAAGTGCAGCCGCACAATTAATCAATGTAACATTTGAAAGTGGAACAAATAGAACTGGAACAGTAACATGTAGTGATAATGCAGATGGAAGTGAAACATGTAGTACAATAACAAATGGAACAAGTACATACACACATCCAGCATTCAAATTTGGAAATACGGAATTAACAGGATTCTGGGTAGGAAAATTTGAAGTAAGTGGAAGTACAAGTGCAATCACAGTTAAACCAAATGTAACAAGTTTGAGAAGTCAAACATTATCAAGTTTCTTTACAGCCATTCAAAATGTAAAAACAACATATGGAATAAATAATGCAGATTCACATATGATGAAAAATATGGAATGGGGAGCAGTAGCATACTTAAAACAAAGTAAATATGGACTTGGAACAACAGATATAGCAGTTAATACAAATTCAAACTCCTATACTGGTGGAGGACGAAGTGATGCATATAAAACAAATGTCGCTCAATCAACAACTGGAAATATATATGGTGTTTACGACATGAGTGGTGGTGCATGGGAATATGTAATGGGTAACATGAAGGACTCAAGTAATGCTTTCAATTCAAGTAATGCTGGATTCACAACTGCTCCAAATACAAAATATTATGATAGTTATAAATATGACTCATCAAGTTATACAACACATGCAAGAGGAAAATTAGGAGATGCAACAAAAGAGACTTTAGCTACTTTTGGAAGTGATACTGGAGGATGGTATTCAGATAACGCGGTCTTGCCGGCCTCGAACTGCTCTTGGTTCGGTCGTGGGGGCGGCTACGGCCTTGGTGCTAGTGCAGGTGTGTTCTACTTCAACCTCAGCTGCGGTGGTGCCTACCACAACCATTCTGCCCGCGCTGTCGTGTCGGCGCCATAGACTTTGTAAAGCGAAGCGAAGCAAAGGCTATTTCCCTTTGACTTGAATAATGAATAAATAACAAAAGTATATATTGTGTAATATAAACACATATATACTTTTTTTCTTTTACTCTTCCTTATTTTGTCGAAATATAGTATAATTATATTGGAGGGATGAATGTGGAACAATTCTTTAAAACATTAACAGAACTAATAAAAAAGAGTAATTATATATTAATTGAAACACATGCTAATCCTGACTTTGATGGATTGGGTTCTGCTATAGCACTACAACAATTTATTAACAGAATAGGAATAGAAAATTATATAATAGTAAACAAAAGAGATTTAAATGAATCTTTAAAAAAAGCATTTAGTCTATTAGATAAAAAAAACATAAAATATCAAATTATTAGTAAAACAGAAGCATTAAAAAATATTGATAGAACTTTATTAATTGTATTAGATACTCACAAAAAACAAATGTTAGAATGCCCACAAACTGTAGATAAATGCAATAACATAGTTGTTTGTGACCACCACATTAAAAGTAAAGACAATATAAAAAATACAAGCATTAGTTACATAAATTCTAATATGTCTAGTACAGTTGAAATAATAACTAATTATTTAAGATTTGTTAATTTCAAAGTAAATGAAATTATTGAAAATGCAGTTAAAGGTTGTTATGGATATTCGACGATATATAATACTGTTCTTCATTTTCGCCAATCTTAATTTTGGACACATATGCAACAATTTTGCCGTCGATAACGCTTGTTCCAGTT
>SFZC01000239.1 GCA_004558955.1 bacterium
CCGCTGTTCTTCCACAAGATTAAGGTGGATCCGGCGGTTGCTTCCGGTCCGCTGATCACAACCGTGAATGATCTGGTGGCTGTTGTAACATATTATGGATTGGCATGGGTGCTTTTGATCCAGTGTCTGCATTTTGTATGATAGGGGTAAATATGTATATGAAAAGATGGATGTACTTACGAGAGCGCGGATGAAAATTTGCCGGGTGGATAGAAAATATTTGTTTTTGAGTTTAAAATAGTAATTGATTGGATTATAATTATAGCAAAATAGAAAAAAGGAGGTATTTTTGTGAAGAGAGTAAAACGTTTATTGGGAGCTCTTGGTTTGGCGGTAGCAGTTATGATTTCAACAGTGCCAGTTCAGGTTGCAAGTGGAACACAATTGGTTGCACAAGCCGCAACGGTTAAATTAAATAAGAAGAGTGTTACACTTGATGTTGGAAAAACACAGAAGTTGAAAGTAGTAGGGACGAAAGCGAAAGCTAAGTGGTCGTCAACCAATACTAAAGTTGTCAAAGTTAGCCAGACAGGTACGATTACGGCTAAGACAGCAGGAAAAGCAACTGTTGTAGCAAAAGTTGGAAAGAAAACTCTTTCCTGTAAAGTGACGGTTAAGGAACAATTTAGTGCGACTAAGGCTACAAAAAATATTTCTGTAACCTTGCAGGACACTGGCGCTGGAGTTGTTGCTATATTGAAAAATAATAACAAGGTAAATGTTTCTTTAGAGGCAAAACTTGTTTATTATTCAAATGGAAAAATGATCGATACGTCAAGTGCTTCGAACTATGCATTTGAAAGTGGAAGAGAGTGTGCTTTATTTTTCTATGCACCTACAGACAGCGACTTCAATAAAGTTAGCTATGACGATTATAAAATCACACTTTCTGTAGAGGAAGGAAAAAATCTGGTTTGTGATGCGAAAAATATTAATATAGAGTCAAATATTGGAGCTGGAAATGTGACTGCGGAGGTCACAAATAATTCAAATAAAAATTTTGCATTTGAAGAGATCGCAGTTGTATTTTATGATGCGGGAGGAAATGCAATAGGATATGATTATACGTTTGCTGACTGTTTAAAAGCCGGAAGCGTTGACTATGTATCTTTTGATTTCCCGTATGACAGCGAGTTTGAGACGATATATCCATCTAGTTATAAAATCTATGTGAATTCAGCATATACCTATTCGTGGATGTAGTAATTTGCATTAATTAATGTTCACTCATTAAAAAGAAATTGCTTTACTTTTCTAAATCGCTTAAATCGTTTTACGGTTTAAGCGATTTATTTATTCGCGAATCGTATTTAGAAAAAAGATAGAGATTTCTTGCATACTTAAAATAGTTATGTTACACTCATTTAAAAGCATAACAAACTAATACATATTTATCATATTCCGTGGATAATTAGCGCGGAGAGCAAGTTAATACAAATATCATAAGATCATGCTTTTTAAAATCACAAATTACAAATGAATATTGGAATGCGCTGGCAATGGGGAAGTCTATTTGCATTCGGCAAAGGAGGAAATGTATTGGGAGATGTACCAAAGAAGATTCAGTGGCATCCAGCTTTTTATGCGGCCACAGAACTAGAATTACAGGCGAATATTGAGCAATTGGAATTAAAGAGAGAGTACAATCTTAGTAAGGAACCGATTCGTATTGATCTCTTGATTATTAAGGAAAAGAAAATAGAGATTAAGAATGAAATAGGGCATTTGCTGAGAAAATATAATGTGATTGAATATAAAAGTCCAGAGGATAATTTATCAATCGATGATTTTTACAAGACACTTGGATATGCATGTTTGTTTAAAGGGTATGGAAAATTTGTAGAAGAAGTGTCAACGGATGAACTTACAATTTCTATTTTTCATGATTCTTATCCTAGAAAATTGCTTTTGACATTAGAAAAAGAAGGGCATACAATAAAAGAAAAATATCATGGAATATACTATGTTTATGGATTCTCTTTTCCAGTGCAGATTGTTGTGATAAAACAACTGCAACGCGAGGAGCATAAAAGTCTAAGAATATTATCAACAAAAGCAGACAAGAAAGATGTCGAAGGTTTTTTAAGAGAGACGGAAGTCCTTTGTAGCCCAAGGGAAAAGCAAAATGTTGATGCGGTATTGCAGGCGAGTGCGCGGGCAAACTATGAACTATATTGTGAGCTTAGGAGGGAAGCACCTATGTATGATGTGTTAAAAGAACTGATGAAAGATGAAATTGAGAAAGATGTGAATGCGGCAAAAGAGGCAGGTGCGGCAGAAAATAGTTCATAGTTTG
>SFZC01000240.1 GCA_004558955.1 bacterium
CTCTTAAATTAAGTGACCCTTGGTGTGCGCGGTTTGTTTCTTTTATTTCAAGCGTTTTAAATTTAACCGATTACATTTTCCCTGAATGTTCTTGTTCTCGCATGATTGAGCTTTATAAGAAAAAGGGTCTATGGATTGAAGATGATTCTTATGTTCCAGATACAGGGGATATACTTATGTATGCTTGGAAAGATAGTGGAATTGGAGATTGTAAGATTGACCCAAATCATGTTGGTATTGTAAAAGAAGTTAAAAACAATATTATTTATGTTATCGAAGGAAATTATTCTAAACAAGTAAAAATTCGTCAAATCAAGGTTAATGGTAAATATATTAGAGGTTTTGCTACGCCTGATTATAAAACTGCAAGCAAGAATTATAATTTTAAAAAGAAAGTTACCATTAAGCCTACTAAAACTACAACGACCACAAATAAGATTGATACTACTATTACAACGGGAAAAGTTTTAACAATCGCTTCTACTGTCCCTTATTTGAAAAGTGGAGATAAAAATGAGGCTGTTAAAGTCATGCAAACTGTTTTAATTTATTTAGGTTTTAGTTGTGGAACAAATGGCGCAGATGGAAGTTTTGGACCCGCAACAGTTAAAGCAGTCAAGGCTTATCAGAAGTCTGTCGGGATTACTCAAGACGGTATTTGTGGAAGAGATAGCTGGAAAAATATGCTACTTGGAAACAAAAGTAAATAAGAAAGAATAAAATAGCAGAGGGTCTTAATTGACCCTCTTTTCATGTATAGACGAAGGAGGTTAGAAGATATGGCAAAAATTTATGATGCAACTACAGGTAAGATTATTGATAAGGACACTGGCGCGGAAGTTACCATGCCTTCGTCTTCTATTTAGATTGGAGAGTTAAAAGTTGGTCCAGCAAGCGAATTCCGTACTACTGGTAATACTAATTTTGATAATACAAAGACTCAATTTGAACAGAGTTATAGCGATACCAATCGACAAATTACAGAAGTGTATGAAGATATGGTTGATGTCGTTATTAGTACCGAACAACCTAAACATCAAAAGGTTGGCGATTTATGGTACAAAGTCATTGAATAAGATTTAATAAAATTTTTGTCTTGGGATATGTAAAAGGTTTAAAAGGTGGTGACTTATGGCTAAATTAGGTCAGGCTGCCAGAGTTAGAGAATAGCAAAAAGCTGAAAAGGAAATTAATGCTATTCAAAAGAAAATGGAACTTCAAAATAAAAAGGCTAATTTTGGCGAAGGTTGGAAAAAAGCCCTTGGCACAGAAAGACAAAAAGCCATGCTTGAAATTATTGGTAATGATGGCGCACCTAAACTTGAAGATTCTATTGATATAAATGCTTTTTTAGAGCCAATTGAGTTTTTTAGAGATAAAGAAACGGGCGAAATAAATAAGATTGATTTTCAAACTTATTTAGACGCTGAAAAGGCTTTTCAGGGCGGCATTGATGAGCAAAATGAAATTATTGCGGATGAAGATGATGTTACTCCTGATATAATGGAAAAAATAAACTCTGGCAAAAAGAGTAAAAGTAAAAAGAAAAAAGAAGATGGAATTAATGTTCCTGAATATTTACAAAAATATTATACAGTATGGATGAAATATTTTGGAAGATATGTTCCATTATACAACAAATATGTTTGTACTTGTTGTGGTAGACCTTTGCCTCAAGGCGAATATTATCTCAATTATAATGAGATGGATTTGGCAAGAGTTGAACCAACAGGTAAAATGCACACTCATTTATGTAAAGATTGTTGCAAAAGACTATATGAATATTTGTTTTTTGAAAAAGCAAAAGAAGATGGTCAAGTTGCGATGATGTGGTTCTGTAGTGCTTTGAATATTTATTATGATGAGACAATTTATCTATAGGCCAAACAAGAGTGTTCTAAAAAAGATAGTAAAAAACATATTATTGATAGTTATATGTCTATTATGAATCAAAGTGCTACTGCTAAAGGAAAAGTATTTCTTGAAAGTAAAGATATTCAAGGAATGATTGGTAGCGGTGGAGTAAATGGTAATGGTAGACAGGATAAAGATAAAAAGATTATTAATAGCAAAGACGGTAGTGTTGGTGATGATACTGAAAATGGGTGGAGTAAACAGGATTTAGAAGCTAAGAGAATAGTTTTAAAAATTGTTGGCTATGACCCGTTTTATTATGAACTTGACGAAACCAGAAAAGTTCTATATAAAGATTTGTTAGGTATGCTTGAAAGTGGCATGGAAATGGATGGATTAAAAGTCCAAGCGGCTGTGCAAATAGTA
>SFZC01000241.1 GCA_004558955.1 bacterium
GGTGATTATTCAACTCTTTTGCCTCAATTCGTATCATTCAGACACATTGTGATTTTAAATAATTTGTTGTAGTATCAACTTATGAAAAATCTGTATAAGTTAAGTTTAAAAATATTTTGTTTATTATGTTGTGTAATTATGCTCTCTGCTTGTACACAAAAGCCTCAGACATTAATAAGGATGCCAAATCCTTGGACAGATTGTAGAGATAATTTAGAGTGTGCAGGAAAAATTGCCGGCTTTGAATTCCCTTTGACATTGTCAAATTTACAAGTTAGAGCGATCAAAGATATGATTGAAGTTACATACCCGCTTGATGAGTTCCGAGATGTTGTTGTTCGTAAGACCACGGAAGATTTGTATAATAAAATTGATATAAGTGGTGATTACAATAATTATCCGATTAAAGATACCTTAACTCTTGATAATGGAGTAAATGTGTTGGTAAGAAGGGATAACAATCTTATTTATGTTGCATATTTAGGTGCATCAACAGGATATTATTCAATTAATTGTTCTAAAGGAATGACGAAAAAAGAACTTCAGCAAGTTTATTCTATAATCGCTGAAGTGGAAGCTCCTAAAATTCCGTCAGAAGCCTTTAATTAAATTTATTTTATTCTATCAATATACCATTTAGAGTTTGAATTGGTATTAAAATTCCAACGCAAATCACTATAAAATTCTGATTTATAATCGGTATTTATGTTCATAAACAGAGGTTTTATCATATCCTTTTGTTTTCGATTATTTGTATAAATTTGAAGTGCAGAGCTTAATTCCTTACTAAATTTAATTTTAAATTCAGAAATTGTTAATTCTTGTTTATCTTCATAATTCCGTCTATTTCGTATAATAATTTTCATATTTCAATCCTACTTTGAATTAAACTGTATTCTACAATCTATTTGTCTATAAAAGGGGAAACTCCCCCTCTTATAGGTATTTATGAACAATATTTTTTAATTCGGCACTCATTTTTATATGTTCGTTAATTGCACATTCATGGTTATCTGAATTATTAATATCAATCTCAAAGATTTTGCGGATTTTAGAAGATTTGTTATTCTCTTTTGAATCCCATTCCAAATGTCCGATTTCCTTTTCTATTTCTTCTTTATGTTCCAATAATCGCTCAAACAAGTCTTTATTATTGTTAATTGCAATTTCGGAAGCAACATAGTTGCGTTGGGTATTAACGGTTTGTAAAATTTGTACTCCGCTTTTCTGTATTGAAATATTTTGATAATGTTGCGGCAAAGCCTCTTTTATTTGCATATCGGGATTTTCACTTAAATCACAGATTTCTATATATTTTCCCCAATAACTTTTTTGTAAGAGTTTTGAAGGAGTATTGAGGTTTACCTCTCTTTTTGTTTTCAAATTTAAATTGGGTTTCAAAAGGCATTCAAAGCCCATTTTATCGCCATTCAAAAAGGCTTTAAAAATAAATATTTTAATGCCTTTAATCGCAAAATGATTTAATGCTTTTGCTGCCGTTACCAATTCTTCTTTCTCTGAAGTTACATACCAAACAATAAACGGAGCTTTTTCAAGATTTAGATTTTCAAGTTCATTCAAGAGCGAAACCATTGTTTCCATTTTCTGTGTTAAATCACAAATGGATACAACGGTTTGTCCATCAGCTTTTGGATAACTTGCTAATGTTGAAGTTACAATTGGCGGATAATAATCTGCTATAAACTCTTCAAAATTCTTTTTACTTTTTAGTGCTTCTTCAGGTGTAATTGTTGTCATAATGACCTCCTTTAATTAAGTACAGTCATATTCATCACTCGACTATTGCTGAATTTAAAGTCAATTGTGATTATTTCGTATCATTCAGACACAATTACCAATTTTTAACATCGTTACCAACTCCGAGACCTCTTCTTTTTCGCTCAGAATTAGCTTTTTCAAAATTGTTACTGCTTTCATTAAAAATCTTTTCATATTTAGATCTTGTTTTTGGACTATTTGTATTTTTAATTCTTTTGGCACTTTTCAAACTTGTATTGTACATTTTATGGTAGTACGAATTAAGCTGTCCGTTAGTCATTGATTTTATATTATTAGTAGCTTGTTTATCTCTGACATTGTATTTTTCATTAATTGCCAAATAATGAATTTGAGTACGAATATCTGCTCGTGATTGAGCTTCGCTTACTTTTGAAATTTGTTTCTCCAAAGCAAGTGATTTTGATTCGTAGTCTTTATCGCTCATATTGACTTTTCTGAATTCTTCGTTCATTTTTCTCAATTTGTTTTGTTCCAGAGCAA
>SFZC01000009.1 GCA_004558955.1 bacterium
TGCAAAATACCGACAATAAGACCGATTCCCGCCGCAACAAGTACGCACGGCATCGATATTGATAGCATTATTAAAAATCCTTTAGCAAGATATTCAAGTAAAATTTCCATAATTTTGTCCTTATCTTTTTAGTTATAACTTGACACCAAACCTTGTACGATTAACGTCCACCCGTCAACGGCGATAAATATCAGCAGTTTGAATGGCATTGAAATGATTGTTGGTGATAACATCATCATACCGAGTGCTAACAGGATATTTGCAACTACCAAATCCAAAATGATGAACGGTACAAATATGATGAAGCTTATTTCGAATGAGGTTTTTAATTCACTGATAATGTATGCCGGTGCAACCTGCCAAATTGTTAATTCATCGGGCGATTTCGGTTTTGCTTTTTGTGAAAGTTCCACAAAAAATACCAAATCTTTTTCTCGAGTTTGTTTTAGCATAAATTCTTTTAAAGGTTTTGAACCCTCTTGAATTGCCGCAACCATATCGTGATTTTGTTTATAAGGAATTGAACCCATATCGTACATTTTTTGAAAAGTCGGTCCCATTGTGTAGAAGGTCAAAATCATTGATAATCCGATAATTACCATTGCCGGCGGTACTGATTGAGTCCCCATTGCTGTTTTGAGCATTGCAAACACAATTACATATCTCAAAAAACTTGTCATACAACAAAACAGAAACGGCAATAGTGAAAACATTGCCATAACTATCAGCATTTGCAGTACAGGGTTTAAATTTTGTATTTGATCCATATTAATTATGTCCTTATAGTTCGTTTATTTTTTTTGCCATATCTCGGAGTGATGACCCGCTCGTTTTTCTTACTGGTTGCGGTGTTACGGGAACTCTTTGACTTGCTGTTCTTTGCGGTTGTCGAATTTGCGAAACCGCTTGCGGTTGAGCCTTTGGTGTTATAGTTCTGTTTATTTGCGGTTGCTGAGCAAGATTTACTTCGCCCGCTCTATAATCAAGACTTTTTCTCAAGTTTGAAATTCCTACTCCTCTGTCCGCTTTTCTTGTAATCGGTTCAAGATGGACGTGAGGTTTTGTTTTTTGTTGAGAAATAATTTTTGTCGGTTGTTGCTGTTTGACAAAATTCATCACGTCATTGAAGTTTTGTCTTACATTATCTTGAGAATACTGTTGTTGCGGGAGCTGTTGATTGTCGTTTAATTTTGAGATTAACGAGGTTCTGTCAACGTCAGAGGCGATTAAAAATTTCTCATTCCCTGCTCTTACAACGTGGAGAGTTTTGCGTGGGTTGAGGTTCAGTGTGTCTTCAATTTCAATGTAGTTTGTGCGTTTTTTCCCAAGTTCACCGTTCATTATTTTTTTATAAACAAATACGGCAAAACAGATTAGCCCTATCATTGCCATTGTATATACCGTGAAATTTACTACATATCCGCCCATTATTTTGTTGTTCTCCCTGTTTAATAAAAATTGTTTTAATTGTTATTAAATGTTTTCGTCTTCAAGTTCAAAATCGCTGTAATCAAACTCTTCGTCATCGTTTTCTCCGCCTTCTTCATCTCCTGACGGTGTTTCGTCTTCGTTTGAGTTATCGTAACTGTCTTCAGATGAATAGTTGTCTTCGTTTTCACCTTCATCATCATAATTTACCTGCAAGGTGTCTTCCTCACCTTCTGTATTGCTTAATGCAGGTGCAGCTTTTGTTTTTTGTACATCAGGAGTAAGAACTTGATTTATTTTTACACCGTATCTGTCATTTACGATTACAAGACTACCGCTTGCAATAGGCTTCCCTTCGACTTTTAGGGTTACGTTGTTGTCGTAAAGTGATGTCAAATCAACAACAAGTCCGTTTTCTATGCTTTTTAATTCGCCAAGAGTAACCTTGACAGAATCAAATTCTGCGTTCATTTCTACTTCTATGCTATCCCATATATTAGGAGCGTTAGTTCCCATTGTTTCTCCTCCGTCATCTTCTGCGGGTATCAATATATCCATATTCGGATTTATTTTTACGGGGAAGGTTTCCCCATACACTGACAGTTGTAAACTTTCTATATTACTGTTTTCAAAAACGACTACGTCTTCGGTTTCAAGGTTCTTGATGTCGTGAAGTTTGAATTTTGTTTTGCCGACATAAACCTTTGCGAAGGTTTCCGCATTTGGGAAGTTATCTTCCGAAAAAGTGTTTTCGTGCGAAGATACTGCTTCCGGACTTAATAACGCTGCCGGTAAAGAGATTACGATTTTTCCCGTTTTGTTATTGTAGTCGTCCTTTTCTTTTATTATAAACGTTAGGTGAATTACGTCAAAATTATTACGTTTTAATTCATTTTGAGGTGGATTTTGTAACATTCCTTTCAAATGTTCAAAAAGATAATCATTAAAAGAGGTTATAATTTTCGCCTCAAGTTCTGAAATTTTGTTTATATTAAATTTTGTTTTTGATTGTCCGAGAATTTTTGTAAGTATTAAATCAATCGTTTTTGCAGTCAATCTAAAGAACATATCGTATTCTTTGTCGATTTTAATTTTCGTTACAAAGCAGGCTTCATCATCAGTAAGACAGTTGATGTTTTTGCTGAGTCCGATAAGTTCCATTCTGAAATTAGGGGCAAAAAATTCGTCACAAGAGGTTTGAACAATCTCAGGAAAATTGCTTTGGTACCAATCATACTCTTTACATAATTGGTCGGTAGATATTGAATTTTTTAATTCATTACTCATTATTTAAGCTATCCCTTTTGTGTTCCCTAAGTCTGTGGGTAAAATTTCCCACTTCTACAATATTACATATTTTTAGTTTTTACATCAATCTTTTAATGGATTTTTTAACAAAGTCAAGGGGTGAAATTTATTTCAATCTGTCGGTTAAATATCAAGTCCGGTAAACATTTCAAGAGAGGTTACGGTTTTTAATGCAGGGTATTTTTCTATATCGTTATTTTTGACAAAATCAATCGCTTCGTTACGAGCAATTTCTAAAATTTTCGCATCACGCACAATATCTGAAATTATCAAATCCGGCAAGCCTGATTGACGAGTTCCCAAAAATTCCCCAGGACCTCGCAGTTGTAAATCTTTTTCCGCAATGACAAAACCGTCATTTGTTTCTGTCATTATGCTTAAACGTTCTAGGGTTTCCTGACTTCGTGAAGAAGTTATCAAAACGCAATAGGATTGAAGTGAATTACGCCCTACACGTCCTCTCAACTGGTGAAGTTGTGATAAGCCGAAACGTTCGGCATTTTCGATTACCATAACCGTTGCATTCGGAACATCGACACCGACTTCAACAACGGTTGTTGATACCAAAATGTTATATTTACCTTCTTTAAATTCCTTCATTACGGTTTCTTTTTCGTCATTTTTTAATTTCCCGTGAAGAAGTCCGATTTTGTATTTGGGGAAAACTTCGGTTTGCAACTTTTCTGCTTCGATTGTTGCGGCTTTGGCTGATAATGTTTCGCTTTCGTCAATCAGCGGATAGACGATGTAGGCTTGACGTCCTGCATCAACTTCTTCTCTTATGAGTTTCCAAACCTGTTGATGTGAACCTGTAAGCATTGTTTTGATAGGTTTTCTGCCTTTCGGTAATTCGTTTATTACTGTCAAATCCAAATCCCCGTGAACGGTCAGTGCAAGTGTTCTTGGTATTGGAGTTGCCGTCATTGTTAAGATTTGCGGGTTTTGAGATTTCTTTTTAAGTACGTTACGTTGTTTTACTCCAAAACGATGTTGCTCATCAACAACGATTGCACCAAGATTTTTAAATTCTACATTCTCTTGAATTAGTGCGTGTGTTCCGACCGCAATATGAGTTTGACCGTTTTTAAGGTCTGTTTCAAATTTTTGACGTAATTTTTTGCCGTGACTGCCTAAAAATAACCCGACACTTAAACCCATTGGAGTAAGCCATTCAACAAGGTTGTTGTAGTGTTGCTGAGCAAGAATTTCGGTTGGAGCCATTAATGCACCCTGATAACCATTTTCAATAGCCGCAAGTAGCATAATCGTTGCGACAACGGTTTTACCGCTACCAACGTCACCTTGTAAAAGCCTTTGCATCGGTGCATCGGAATTCATATCGTTTAGAATTTCGTTTACGGCTTGTTTTTGTCCTGATGTGAGTTCAAACGGTAAGTCCTTTATAAATTGCTGAACAAGTCCGTCTTTGTGAACTTTTAGTGCGTAAGACGGAGTATTTTTTGCTGTGGCTTCACGCAATCTGATTAATTTTAGTTGAATTAAGAAGAGCTCTTCAAAAATTAGCGAAAATCTGGCATGTTCAAGCATGTCGTTTGATTCAGGAAAGTGGATTTGTTTTACCGCAATTTTTTTGTCCAAAATTCCTAATCTTTGACGAATTTCGTCAGGTACGACATTAACTATTTCGTCTTTATACAATTCGATTGCGTTAAATATTGCTTTGCGGAGAGTTTTTATATTTAACCCTTCGCAAACCGTGTAAATCGGGACAATTCGGGCAAGGTTCAAATTAGAATTGGGATTTTCTAAAAATTCGCCGTTCATAATCGAATATGTCGGCTTGTCCATTGTTAGTCTGTTGTCGTAAGCATTTCTTTTCACCATGCCTGAAATCATAATGGCGGCATTGACGGGGAATTGAGCTTTTGTGCGTTCGAGCAGGTATTTGTTTGCACCGTTTTGGAAAAAGCTTAGTTCAAATCTTCCGCTTTCGTCCCCGATTACAACTTTTATGACGGCAAGATTTTTCTTTGTGTTAAATGCAGAAACTGATTTCACATAGCCAAAAACCGTTGTGGATTGACCTTCTTCAAGGTTTTTGATTAGAGTTCTTGAAGAGTAATCAACATGTTTTTTAGGAAAATACATCATCAAATCTTGAGCAGTAAAAATGTTTAGTTTGTTTAGTTTGTAGGCAACTTTCGGTCCTACTCCTTTTATGTACATTACGTCAACTTCTGACGGGTGTTTTGAGCGTTGAAGTTGTTGGTTTTCTTTCTGTTTTTTTTCTTCTTTTTCCTGTTGAAGGTCAGTTTTTATAACTTTTATAAGTTGGTCGATTGCCTTTTTTCTGTCAGGCATTGATAGGCACGGATACTGTTCAAATGCTTCAATAACGACTGCCCAACGGGGATTTTTTTTAGATTTTTTGTAATTTGATTTAGCTTCCTGTTTGATAAAGCTCGAAAATTTTTGTCTTTTGCCGTGAATATCTATATAGCGGTATTTCGCCTCTATTTCTATCGCCGCTTTAATTTTGTCAAGATTATCAACCATTTCCCGTGTCCATAAATTGAATTTTTACTTAAAATAAACTTTGTTGGTTCGATTTCGCTTGTGTTCTGTAGCCTAAATGTCTATATGCTGCAGGTGAAACTTTACGTCCTCGTGGTGTTCTTTGGAGTAAGCCTGCCTGCAAAAGATAAGGTTCGCAAACATCTTCCAATGTTCTTGTATCTTCCCCGATTGCTGCGGCGATTGTTTCAATCCCGACAGGACCGCCGTCATATTTTTCTATAATAAGTTTCAAAAGGCTTCTGTCTGTTGTATCAAGTCCAAATTCGTCAATTTTTAATATGTCTAACGATTCGTCCGCAATTTTTTTGTTAATCTTTCCGTTACTTTTGACAAGAGCATAATCACCCACACGTTTAATCAGTCTGTTTGCGATACGAGGTGTGCCACGAGAACGTCTTGCAATAGCGTGAGCACCTTCTTTATCAATATCAATGCTTAAAATTCCCGCCGTGCGGTTAATTACTTGTGATAGTTCGTCTTCCGTGTAAAATTCAAGTCTGTGAATTATACCGAATCTGTCTCTTAACGGACCTGAGAGTTCCCCTGCTTTTGTTGTTGCTCCGATTAAAGTAAATTTTGGGAGCGGAACTCGTAAAGTTTTGACGGTTTGACTTTTTCCCGTTGTCATGTCAAGGTAAAAATCTTCCATTGCAGAATACAAAATTTCTTCCGCAACTTTATTTAAACGGTGAATTTCATCAATAAAAAGAATTTCGTTTGCTTTCAACGACATCAAAATCCCGATGATATCTCGAGGACGTTCAAGAGCAGGTGCTGAAGTTATTTTGAAATCCACATTCATTTCTTGTGCAATAACACCCGCAAGCGTTGTTTTACCTAATCCGGGAGGACCGTAGAATAACAAGTGGTCTAACGGGGATTGACGTTTTTTTGCCGCCTGAATTGTGATTTTTAAAGTTTCTTTCAAATCTGATTGTCCGATATATGTATCAAAAGTTTTCGGTCTTATACTCAATTCAAACTTTTTGTCATTGTCGATTGTTTCAGGTTTGATTATCGGATTTTTGTGTTTTTGTTCAAAATCATCTTTACTTTTTTTGAAATCGTTGTCGTCAGCTATAATACTCATATTTTACCGTCCCTTAGTTAGTATAATAGCATAAATATCCTCTTTTTGAACTAGATTAAAAAGAAGGAAATATGGTACAATCAAAGTATGGAATGTCCAAAATGCGGAGCAGAAATTGATAAAGGTGCATTAGTTTGCCCGAATTGTAAGAAGGTTTTAAAAATAATTTGTCCTGTTTGCAAGACGGTTAATACCAAAAATGTCTGCAAAAAATGTGGCGAAGTTTTGGTTACAAAATGTGCGAAGTGCGGAAAAATTAACCTTCTGAAAAACGAGAAGTGCGTAAAATGCGGGTATTCTAACGAAATTAGTGCAGTGTTGGGAGAATCGAACACTGACAGTTTTGCTGTGGTCAGAATTGATTTTCCGAACAGTAATGTCGTAAAAGCAAAACTCGGCTCAAATCAGTTATACAAAAAATTCATGGCAAATATTGATGCTATGATTAGTTCTTATGTTCAAACCCTGAGTGTTCGCCGTCAAATCGTAAAAGGTGACACTTATGTAATTCGTTTTAATCGAGATTATACCTTCTCTTCTTCCGCTAATTCCGCAATTCAGGCAACAATCGAACTTATCAATATGCTTACGAAGGTCAACATCAAATTGCTAAAGAAAAAAGGTGTTGCTTTAAAATGTAATTTTTCAATAATGAAGCGTGAGGCGGACGGAAATCCGTACGACCTTGATGTAGGATTCAGTGCGAATTTGATGTCAAGCAGTGAATCGCTTGATATGAAGGCTATGGAAGCCTTCCAAGTAATCACGGACGAGGATTTTTATGATATATACAGCAGTCATTACAAGTTGGAAACATTGAATGCGACAGTTAAAGACGGTTTTGTTAAACGTTATTTTGAAATTAATGTAAGAGAGTTTGTAAATGTTGGCGAACTTTTGAAAAATGAGGCTCAAAAGGAACAAGACCTTGAAGAGCCTGAAGTTCCGATGTTTGTTCAATCTGCACTTGTTGATCAGGAAAAATTAACTCAAGATGTTTTGGCAGAAGAAAATTCAACAGGCGAAGATTCCGTATATGACCTTGATGTAATTGATTTTGAGGAGGTAAATTGTGCATTTATCAAGGCTCCGGGTATGAATGTTTTTGATACTGTGGTGAATACTTTGCAGGAAGTTCCTAAAGGTATTTTGGCACTTAAGGCTTCTGCGATGTATCAGCCATATACTTTGAAATTGCTTTCAACGGTTGATGAAATGGGGCTTTATGAAAATATAATCCCCGTAACTTGTCACGATGATATGAAATTCACTCCGTATTCGTTTTTCCGTGATTTGATTTCTTCGGTTTTTGAATATACTGTTTCGCAAAAACTGTTTGATACAAACGATTTTTCAATGTTTGGAAATATTGATAACGAGGGGTTGGTTGAAGATTTGGTCAAATTGGTTCAACGTCCTATGCAAAATATGGGCGAAACCCGTGAAAAATATTGCAACGTGTTTGTGGCGATGCTTCAAGCCATTCCAAATACTTTGATTTATATTGAAAATTTTGAAAAAATTGATGAAAGTTCGCTTTATGTAATGGAGCAGTTGTTCGATTTCTTGGACGAATTAAGCATAAGTTACCTGATATCTTACGACAAAGATTATTCATTACATAAAAAGTTCCATTTCTTGTTGTCAAGAAGTTACTACACAGAAGTTACGTTGACGGCAACTCCGTTCCAAACTATTGTCAATGCGGATTATGATTTTTATAAAAATATTTTGACGGATTTTTATTTCCAACGAATTTCAAAATATGCTTGCGGAAGTACGTTGTTTTTAGATTTTGCAATTCAATATCTGCTAGAGTCAGGGGTTTATGAGTATTCCGAAAACTCAATAGAGATGGTTAACCCGAAGACAATAATTATTCCGTCAGGGTTAGAAAAACTTATCAAACGCCGTTTAAATTTGCTAAAGGATAATGCAGAAAGTATAAGATTTTTGGCAACACTTGTTTTGCTCGGAACTCGTGTTGATGAAAAAACAATCAACTCCTTAGGTTACAAAGATTGGCAAAAAATTGGTGAAGAATTGGCTCAAATGGGTTATTTGTATTCGTATAATAATTGTGTATATTTTCCAAATTACAACATTTTGCGAAAGGCTTTGCTTGAAGTTCTTGAGCATGAAGAAGTGGTTTCTATTGCCAATGAATTGTTTGAAAAAGTATTTACCGATTCAATGCCGACGCCTGTCAAAACTTTCTTCTACGATATTATCGGAGATAATGAAAAGGTTATTTTTGAATGGGAAAGTCTTACAAATATAAGCTTGGCAATGGGTGATTTTTCTTCGTATTTGAACTGTTCAAACGAAATTATGAAATGTTTGGAAAAATATTCTGACACTTGGTCACAAGAAGATTTAGACAAATATAAAATTTCTTTATATGAAAACGTTGCAGACAATATGTATGAGTACAATCCGCAAGAAAGTGTTAAAATTGTGACAAAATCGCTGGAATATTTGAAAAACAGCGGGGATATCGACAAATACGTTGCACTTGGTTCAAAAATGATTCAGGGGGCAATGCAGGAAGGTGCATATCTTTACGCTATGGATTTGACCCACAATGTATTATCGGCTCTTGAAAACACTTCGATAGACCCGTCATCTCCTGATTTTGATTTGAATTTTTTAATAATGTCAATTCTGTATGTCAAAATTTTATTCCATATCGGAGCGTTCGGGGATTGCTTGGATATCGGCTACAATGTTTTGAATGTCTTGAATGCTGAAAACTTGCAGAAAATTGAATATACAATAATTACAAAAGATGAATTGGAATTTTTGATATCGGAATGTGTCGGATATATTGCTTTTGTTGATGTTTTGACGCTTAACGAAGATGTGAAAGAATTTTTGCAAATCTCACGCAAACTTATGCCGTTTATACCTAAGGAATATGCAATATTTGAACAGTTGCAGAATTTGATAAAGGGTAGAGAAGTTAAGATAAATCCTCAAATGATAGGAGAAAAAGATTTATTTTCATCGTTACTTTATCATATTATAAATTCTTTTGACGGGTTTAAAGATAATCCGGAAGACTTTGCACGAGAGATGTACAAGGCGAAACTTATTGCAAGGTCGGCGATGTTGTATTCGGTTGAATTGTTTGCCGATTTGATGATTGGTTATGCTTATGTTCAACTCGGTTTGTTTGAAAAGGCTTCTTCAATGTTGTTTAAAATTATTAAAACCGCAAAAGAAAAAGGATTAAATTCCGTGCTTCATTTGGCTTGGTATGTTTTGAGCGTTCTGTATATTTCGGAAGGTAAATTTGAACTTGCTTATGGCGTTTTAAATAATTCAATTATCCAAATGGAAAAAACAGGTGTGATGAGTGAATATTTGATAATGCTTGATAAGGTTAATATGTATAAAGTTATGATGTGCTTAAATTCAACCGAACAGGCACAAATTTGTATGAATCAGGCTTCGTTTATTGTCCAAAAATACGGATTGAATTTTAATTTGAATATTGACATTAATAAAATTATGTTGGAAAATCCGATAGGTGGTAAATCTGAAAAAGTTGAAGAAAAAGTTGAAGAAAATTCTGTAGAAAATTCCGAACAAAAATCAGCCAAAAGAATTGCCCAACCTAAATTTGAATCTGATGGAGAAGTTGTGGATCCGTCACAATTTTTCTCATAATTTGATAATAAAATGTTCAGAAAGAGAGGGAAAATGAAAATCTTATTTGCATCTGCGGAAGTCGCACCTTTTTCAAAAGCGGGTGGACTTGCCGATGTTATCGGAAGTTTGCCGAAAGAGTTGGAAAAGAGTGCTGAAATCGCAATTTTTACACCTTTGCACGGTTGTATTGACAAGGAAAAATACGGGATTAAAGAACTTGAAAATTCGGAAATGTGGTTGACTTTCGGTTCTCAGCCTCACAAATTTAATTTGTATATGACAAAATTGCCTGATACAAATATAAACGTATTTTTCATAAAAAATGATTGGTATTTTTCTTGTTTCAAAGAGGTTTATCCGAAATATCTTGACCCTCAATATGAACATGAAAGATATATTTCCTTCTCGCTTGCTGTTATGGAATATGCAAAAGCTTTGAATTTCAGAGCCGATGTAATTCATGCAAACGATTGGCACACAGCAATGATTCCGATGTATTTGCATTCAAATTATAAGTTTGATGAATTTTGGGCAAATACAAAATGCGTTTTTGAAATTCATAACTTAGCATATCAGGGAATTTGGTATTCAAATGTCTTGGATTTTGCAAATATGCGTAAGGATATTGTATATAACCAATGGGGTTGTGAACATTACGGAATGGTAAACTGGATGAAAGGTGCTATTCAATATTCTGATAGGGTTGTTGCGGTTTCTCCGACTTATTCCCGTGAAATTTTGGGTTCTGAGTATGGCGAAAATATGGACTATACTTTGCGTGGAGCACAGTATAAATTGCGTGGAATTTTAAACGGTATTGACTACAAAGTTTTCAATCCTAAAACTGACAAATCTTTGAAGGCAAATTATGATGTGAAATCTTTGAAGAAAAAAGAGGAAAATAAAAAGGCAATTTGCAAATATTTCGGACTTAAATATAATCCTGAAAGACCTTTGATTGCATTTATTTCAAGACTAGTTAATCAAAAAGGTATTGATTTAATAAGAGATATGCAGTATGAGTTGCAAAAACTTGACGCTGATTTTGTGTTTATGGGTAGCGGTGATAAAGATTATGAAAATCTTTTCATTTGGTTGTCAAATAATACCCCGAATATCAGAACTTTTGTAGGGTATGATGCAAAATTGGCAAACCTTTTATATGCTGCAAGTGATTTCTTCCTGATGCCGTCAAAATTTGAACCTTGTGGCTTGAGCCAACTTATTGCAATGCGTTACGGTTCTTTGCCGATTGTTCGTGCTACAGGTGGTTTGGAAGATACTGTGACCGGTTATCCGCTGGACAATTCAAACGGTTTCAAATTCTGGGCGTATAACGGTTGGGATATGCTGAATGCGATTAAATGTGCCTTGTATGTTTATACGGATAAATATGTGTTTGATGCAATGCGAAAATCGGCAATGACAGCAGATTTCTCTTGGAAACGCAGTGCAGTTCTGTATATGGAAATGTATCACGAAATAACGGGAAAATAGGATTAGAATGGCGGACGAGATGAAATCTCGTCCGCCATTTAGATATATTAATTTTGACCTTTAACCTTTAACTGTAATATCTTCAGGGGCTTGAACCTTGCAATAGATATATGTTCCTAATGCCCACAGGCTACCAAGTCCCGGAATTGCTGCCGGAATTGTTGCGATAGTTTGGTCACGTTTAATTTGATGAATTAGTTTTTTATCTTGTACAGGGTCTAAATCAAATTTTTGAGCAATCTTTTTGTCTGAACGTAAGGCATAGTACAATGTGCTGATACCTTCGCCGAAAATTGCCCAACCTGCGGCTTTTGATCTTGCATCGTGTAAAATTTGTTGTTTGTCTGCTTTTGAAAGCCCTCTGTTGCCTATCAAATGTTCTTGTTCAAAGGAATCTCCTTCTTGTGTTGCCGCAAGATATTTTACATCCTCTAAATCTTTTATGTCATCATATTTTTTTATGCCTCTGCCAAAATTTACATTTGCAGCTTTTCCGTAATTTGAAACTCCTGATACTTCTAACACTGAACTTCTCCTATTTTTACTACCTGTATTTATTCTAAAACCTTTGTTGTTAATTTTTTGCTAAATTTTGAATTTATTGTAACATTCTATTAACAAAACAACACTACTTGCTAAATTTTTATTTGTATTATATTATTAAAACATAGTAAAAGTGAGGAATTTTTAGTATGGATCAAATTATTAAAGTTGCGTGGGATTTGAATGAAAATTCAGATAACAGATATAAACTTGTTTATGAAATTGCTGAACTTGCAAAGAAAATCGTTGATGAAAACCAAGCAAGAAAGGCTCGTGAAGATTTTGGCTTTGAAGATGTACACGAAACAACATATTCAAGAGAAAATCCTATTGAACACGCTTTGATGGTCAAAGCATCAGAAGCTGATGATAACAGATTAGTAGGTTAATAAAAGTTTTAAGGCATGGCGGTTTTGTACCGTTGTGCTTTTTTAGTGTCAAGGGTGTGGGGTTATGGTTAACAAAGATACGTTAGATTATATTGAAATGTTTACAGACGGTTTTGTACCTGAAATTGGCATGATTTTGGGTTCGGGACTTGGTGATTTGGCTGATGAATATTCGACCTATGCGATTCCTTATGATAAAATTCCGGGGTTTGTGTCATCAACCGTTCCGGGACATAAAGGTCAACTTGTATTTGCCGAGATTATGGGCAAAAGAGTTGTGATGATGCAGGGAAGAAATCATTATTACGAAGGTCATTCAATGAAGGACGTGACATACCCTGTCAAGGTTATGAAAAAATTGGGTGTAAAAACCATAATTATTACAAATGCGGCAGGTGCTGTTAATAAAAGTTATCGTCCCGGTGATTTTATGATGATAACCGACCATATCAACTTTATGGGGGAAAATCCTTTGCTTGGACCAAATGACGAAACTTTGGGGGTAAGATTTCCAGATATGTCTGCAATTTATGACAAAACGCTTATCAAAATTGCTGATTCCGTTTCGCATTTGTTGGGTATAAATTTAAAACACGGCGTGTATGTGGCGACTTCAGGGCCGAGTTATGAAACACCTGCTGAAGTTAAAATGTTCAGATATATGGGTGGGGATGCTGTCGGAATGTCAACCGTGCCTGAGGCGATTGTTGCTAATTATTGCGGAATGAGAGTTTTGGGAATAAGTTGTATTTCAAACTATGCAAGCGGTGTTTCTACAAAAAAATTGGCACATGAAGAAGTAATCGAGATGGCCAATAAGGTTAAACCGCAGTTTAAATCACTGATTTTGCAGATTTTGAAGAGTCTGTAACTAATCATAATGTTAATAGTGCTATCGTTATTCTGGGAAGATTAAAAATCAAGCAATTTTTAATTGTGTAGATTTTATATTATTCTTCTTCGGCTTTGCCTACGCATACAGGCTCACACAACTCACCATAGGTTCGTTGGTTCGCTTTGTAACAATCTGTGTCAAAGTTCGCTTGTCGTTCGTGTTACTCGGAATGACTTGTTAGAGCATTGGGCAATTGTGGGAATGTAAAATACATACAATGAGCCGCCCGTTTGATTTATCAAACGGGCGGCTCAAACTTTATACTTTATCTTTTTGCGGTGGTTTTTATAATATGCCAACCGAATTGTGTGCCGACAGGGTCTGAGATTTCTCCGACTTTCAGGTCAAACGCAGTGTCCGCAAATTGCTGAACCATTTGTTTGCGGTTGAAATATCCGAGGTCACCGCCTTTTTGTCCTGACGGACAAAGTGAATATTTTTCTGCGGCTTCTTCAAAAGTTATTTTCCCGCTTTCTATATCTTTTTTGATTTGTAGAGCTTCTTTTCTTGTTTTTACAAGAACGTGACTTGCTCTAACCTCATATACATCAATATTCGGGCTGAGAAATTTCTCGATAGACCCGCCACTTGCTGCAAAAGTTCCTGTTCCCATAAACAGTACCGCAATCATCAAAACGAATTTTATTATTTTTTTCATTATTCCTCCTGTTTTTAATATTTTATATTATAAATGTTATTTTTAAAGTTGTATTGTACGCAAAACAAAATAATATTTAAAGTCGCCCCAATAGACAATCAGGGAGATAAAATTATTATCTAAGTCTGAGGCTTCCAGATATGTGTCGGGGATAGGTTGTCGTTTGGAACTTTTTACGTTTTTCCCGACAAATCGAAGAGCTTTTTCTCTGATAAGTTGAACTTTTGTCATTTTGACCTGTGGCAAGTTATCTTTGTAAAACCCGACAGGAACGACATCTTGCTTGTAGCAAGGCACGATATATTTAACCCTGCCCGCTTCTTTGAACAAAATGTACCATTTGCCCTCGTGTTCTCGTGGGGTCAAAAGGTAATAGCCCGGTTGAATTGCAATAGTCTTGAAATACAAAGGGGCAGTTAGCCTGAAAAGCGGGTATGGTGACCAAGTTGAATACATTGTGTCCTGATATTCTCCGGGATCAATGTCGTGCATATATTTGAAATCAGGCACGGGCATTTCTCTGTATTGCTCTTCTATGTCGAGTTCCCACGGAAATTCATCGTCTGCGAGTTCGTCTTTATCGACATCGGCCGGATAAGTCGTTTCTTTTTGCGGTGGCTTTTTCTTGGCTGCAAAACTTTGAGTTTGCCCGCAAATCGTGAACAAACAAAAAATAACCAGTATAAAGCATGCCAATAATTTTTTCATAATATGATTTTAATATTATTTTGAAAAAAATCAATCGTTTTAATTGACGGTTTTTGAGAATTTGTTATTTATGCGGGTAATCTGAACTGAATTTCCAACTGTCATATTCTAGTAATGCAGAACAACTAAGTCCAGCATGCCTACTACAATTAGATTTGCAACATTCTAATAATTTGTTACGATTTGTTTTGTAATTATTTTGACGATATGTGCAAAAACCGATATCTCCGCACCAAGCAGGGACACTCTTAGGGCAGATAAGAAATCGAAACTGGTCTTGACCTTCTTTATTTGGCAAATTTTGCTCGTTAGTATCATAAACAATGTCCATACAACTGCCGCTATAAAGTTTTAATTTCATGGTTGTACCGTCTTGAAAAGTCATAGTGTCGTTATCTATTTGATTATATTTTAAATAAGGACCAAAATACGTTTTAAAGAAATTATTGTATGACATATAAATATTCCAGCCACTTGGGTCACCATTATCATCAACAGATAACAAAAATGCTTGTTTCATTGTTGAGTAAAACTTTTTTAATTTTGTTGCTCGTTCGACATTTCTTATACTTGTTGATAGTGCAGGTATTGTCATGGTAGCGACTATCCCGATAATCCCAAGCGTAATCAATACTTCCGCCAACGTAAAACCTAATCTCTTCATTGCTTATCTACCTTATAATATTATTAAAACCTATTTTAATGGTTTATTAACCATTTATTCATTAATATAAACTATTGTATTAAATAAGTCAAGTTTCTATTATTGAAGAATGAATGATGAAGAATATTTGCAACGGTTAGGGTTGAAGATAAAAGTTTTGCGAAGTTTGAAAAAGATGTCGCAAGACGATGTAGTCAATCGTTTGAATATTGATAAAAGTTATTACAGCAAGGTGGAACGAGGTTTGACCAATCCTTCACTATTGTATTTGCGACATTTGGCAGAAATTTTTGAGGTCGAATTGAGCAAACTTGTCAGTGCAGATATAAGTATGTAGGCAAATTTTCTATTGTTGTTTTATAAGTTGTTATTTTCCTCCTCTTCGAAATCTGAGATTTCGGGGTTGGGTAAAATGTAAACAGATTCTGAATAACAAGAAAATTAAATGCTCATTATCATTCGCATAAATTTTCTAAGTTTTCAGAATGACGAAAGCTTTTGTTTCTGTCAAAAGAAAAAGTTTCCCCTATCCTGCAAAATACCTTCTGACATAGTAGTTCTTGTCGTTTTTGAGCTCTTCTTTTGCTTGGACAAGGTCTATATCCGAAAACTCATGTGTCAGACTTTTTGCGGCTTTTTCTCTAATCGTATATTCTTGAATGTCTTTTGCATCAAGCAAAATTTGTTTTAGTTCGTAAAATTCCATTTTGTCATAAAAAATATAAATCGTTTCAAGGCACCAATAAAGTTTGAAAACCTCTTTATTAACCTTATATTTCCCCTCTTGGAAGTCAAACATTTTGATTTTATCAAGCAAATCTTTTGTTAAATCCGTCAATTTCGGACAAAAAATACTACAAAATTCTTCATCGTTTTTCAGGTTTGTAATCGCTGAAATCACGTTTCTGCAAATATTTGCGTTGATATCAATTATCGCATCTAAGAAAACATTATAATTCTCTATTGATTTAAAATAATCCAAAAATTTCGGGTTTGACATAAACTCGTTGAGTTTTAGTGAAACGGCTTCTCTAATTTTCCCGTCTTGCCCTGTCAGATTTTGGAGCAAAACTTGAGCCTCTTCTTTTGAATTTATTTTCTCAAGACGAAGTGCGGCAATCTGTTTTTGCACGATATTGCCGTTTTTGAGCATTTCGATTAATTCTTCGTTTGTATAATCGTTTTCATACATTTTCAAAGCCTGTGCAAAATTTTCATCTAATGTTTCATAGTAATTTGATTTCAAGTTTTAATCCTTTTCTTCCTACAAAACCAATATAGCATAAAGTACAATGATTTTTTAGGGCTAAATCGTTTAAATATATGATATACAAAGCGATAAATCAGTAATAGAATTACACTAGGAGAACAATTATGGGCAATATTATTTCATTATTACAGGAAATTTTTATGCTAAAAGAGGATTCAACTTGTAAAATCGGGCTTTCTGAGTTGAAGGGTAACAATCCGTTCCCTGAACAAAAAACGAAAAGAAAAGAACCTGTTTCTAAAGAATTGAAAATTTCAGAACTTATGCGTAGAAGTTACTAATTTTTTTTAGTTTTTTGAAACTCTTGATATGCTTTGGCAAGAGTTGTCAAAGCGTTTGCCTGCACGATTGTATTAGCATCTTCGCACGCTGTTGCAAGCGGTAGCAAAAACGGTTCAAGCTCGCAAGTTCCGTAATCTATGACGTTTTGAATACAGGTGATTGCGGAATTTCTCGTAACCCAATCCGAAGATTTCAACGCCTTGATAATTCTGTCTTGCAAATCTTTTGCGTATCTGCAAATCCCTGCGATTGCATTTTTGCGAATTTGGTCGTTATCTTCTCCGAGTTTTTGGAATAAAATGTCAAAAGTTTCTTCTGACGGAAATTCCGAAATCGCAGAAACGGCAGCAGCGGCAACGCTTGAGTTTGTTGAGTTTATTTTATTTTTTATTGTTTCTAAAATTATTTGCGAATAATCAACACTGCTTTGTACCATCGCCGATTTTTGTTTTGTGCTGACACCTTTTTGACCGTTTGGTAAAACATAAGCAAATCCTGCACGAACTATGGCTTCTTTCGCTTCTTCCAGGGTGTCAAAACGCAACGCATCAGACCCGAGCGGGTGCGGAATTTTTTGAATTACGGCTTTATTTGTGTTTTTTAACGGAATTGCATTGATTATGTAGGTCGTCTTTCCGCCTGAATTATTTTCTTTAATTGCGATGTATTGCATAAATTAAATTCCTTCATAAAAAATACTTTTATCAAGTTGGTTGAAAAATTCCTGATAAACTTTCGGATTATAAACCTTCAAAATCCTTGTCGGTGCGGATTTTACATAAGAATATCCGTCAGCGTTAAGCAAAACTTTTTGCGAAAATACAATTCTGACTTTAGTTTTGTTTTTTCCGAATTGTTCCACATTTACGTTTGTATCGACAATGACAGTTTTTTTGTGCAGTTCGTTAGAAATTCTGCGTGTCGGGTCAGCAACATAGTAAGAGGTAGTTCCGTAACTGAACACGGCGTAAGTTGCCATTAACGCAAGTATAAACGATTGTCCCGCAAGTCTGCCTTTGTTGATAAATTTTCGCTTGTAGGATTTTGTCGCTCTTATGTAGCCCAAATCAGGTTCAATTTCTTGAATGATAAAACCGCTGTCTTGCAAAGTGTTTACGACAGAACGCATAACTCGAGCAGTGTCTGCAGTGTCAATAAAACGAGTTTCCATTTCTCGGCGTTCCAGTTGTGTCATTTTTTTACTGTGTCGAGCGTAAACACTCGTTGTTGAGCCGAAAAACAGGCTTAGTATTAATATTAAAGATACTAATTTCTTTATCATATTTTTTGTTTTTGTAAAAATATTGCTTTATCTACTTTTGAGAAAAATTCCTGATAGTAATTTTCATCGTTAATGTCATCAATAAATTGTGCGTTTCCATATACGTTAAGAAGTTTACGTTTGAAATTTACACGAACTCTCATACTTTTTCCGTATTCGGTCACATTTGCCGTAGTTTCAACCGTTGCTACTCTAACACCGTTCATATTCAGGCGTGCTTTTGATAAGCCGAATTCTTTTGAAATATCAATGTTCGGATCAGAGGTGTCAAAATCCTTAACACCATAAATGAATCCAAGCAACGGGTTTGCGTTGTAAACGATAAATCCTTCATCTTGTAAGACATTCAGCATTGCCTTCATAACAAGTGCTTTGTCGCTTGAATCGTAGGTTCTTGTTTGAAATTGACGTTTTTCAAGTTGTGTCATCGGAGTTATAATGTCTTCTTGTGCCTGTTTTTTCGCAGGAACGGGCAATGCCAAACATAAGACAAACAGTATTAAAAATATTTTCTTCAGCATTTGTTTATTTCTCCTAGAACGCACTCATGTGGTAAGTGAAGGACGAAACGTTGTGATTATTGTCAAATTTTAATACAACAGTTAAAGTTTTTTGAACGGATTGGTTAATTCCTCCGTTTTTGTTGTAGCCGACATTTGCAAGTCCGCCGCCTAAGCCGCCAGAGCCGTAGCCGCCGCCAAATCCACCAAGTCCGACACCAAATCCTGAACTTCCGTAAGCGGTAATAGAAGAAACTTTGTCATAAATCCAAGTTTCAAGTCCGTCTGCATCTTGTGTAACAATGTTTGGCGAACCTAAAATTTCTGCAACATCGGTTTGAGAGGTGCCGACTTTAATGTTTCTTTGTACTAAACCGAGCGTCATTTGTTGTTCTTTTATCGGTGTAGTTAATTCTACCTGACATTTTTCAGGGTGTTTTCTACACTTTCTGCTAACTTTAGGACTCTCTTGAATTGCAAACGCAGGAGCCATAATTCCTAAGACAAATAATGAAATTAATAACTTTTTCATACCTGATTCCTTTATGTTGTATTATTACACAATTTATTTTAGTCATATTATATCAAAATATGAAAATTTTTAAAGTGTTGTGTTTGACAAAAATCAAATAAATCTTATAAAAATAGTATGAATACGGTAAAATTTCTGATTTTATATTTCTTAATAATAATTCCTGTTCAGGCTGAATTTATAACGGGCGGAATTGAAATGTCTGTTGATAATGCAAGAGAAGAAGTTTTTTCGTCAATTCCAGAATGTCCGATTTCTTCAGGCTCTTCGGATATTTTGTTTGGTGAAAATAAATCGAATTTATTAAAAGGTATAACAAATTTAAAAGATAGAAAATTAGGGAAGTTTTCTGACGGAAGTTATGCTGTTATGTATTACGAAAACCCGAAAAATACTTATTATTACTCAGCAAATGGAGATTTACTTTATACTGAGGTTAAAACCGATGCAAGATATCCGTACAAAGCTTTTAAATACAATTCGAACGGGAAATTGGTCAATAGAAGCTTGAAGGTCTCACCAAACGAAACTTTTATCTTTTCTGTTAGCGGAAAATTACTTGCTCATTGGGTTGGGGAAAAATGTTTTGATGAAAATAACAACGTAATTATGACAAGAAGAATTTATGAATAAATTTTAATTCTGTTTTACATCTTGTGTCTTTTGTAATAGAATTATGAGTATAGAAAATGATTAAGAGGATTGAAAGGGAAAATAAATGCAAGTATCTTTAAATTGGTTAAACGAATTTGTTGACTTATCAAATGTTGACGTTGAACAAATCGCACACGAATTGACTATGAGTGGCTTAGAGGTTGAGGATGTTCAGGACGTTAAGCCAATGTTTACAAATATAAAAACCGTAAAAATTGAAAAAATCGATGCTCACCCGAATTCTGACAGGTTGCATTTGGTAACCGTTAATGACGGAACTTCTGCCAAAACTGTCGTTTGCGGAGCGCAAAATATTCAAGAAGGTCAAATCGTACCTTACGCAAGTGTCGGTTCTCAAGTTTTGGACAGAAAAACAGGTGAAATGTTTACTCTTACTCCTGCCGTTATCAGAGGTGTTGAATCTCAAGGTATGTTGTGTTCTGCCGATGAACTTGGGGTTTCCGAAAGAAACTATCAAAAAGAAGACGGTATTTTGATTTTGAACAGGATTTTCCCTGAGGTTAAGTTGGGCGAAGATGTTAAAGATGTTTTAGGTTTTGAAAAAGATACGGTTTTAACTGTTGCTCCGACTGCAAACCGTGGTGACCAAATGTCGGTTATCGGTATTGCAAGAGAATTGAGTGCTTTGTTTAACGTTCCTTTGAAATCTAATAAGGTTGAATGCACAAAAGATTTATCAATGAATGATTTTAAAGTTGAAATCAAAGATTTTGATGTTTGTAAATACTATTCAATCGCAGTTTTGAAGAATATTAAAATTAAACAGTCTCCTGAGTGGATGCAAAAAAGATTGATAGCGTCAGGCGTTAGAGCAATTAATAACGTTGTTGATATTACAAACTATGTAATGCTTGAATATGGTTGTCCGTTGCACGCTTTTGATTATGATAAATTAGACGGATATCTTTGTGTAAGACGTGCAGAAGAAGGCGAAAAAATCGTTACTCTTGATGAAGTTGAAAGAACTTTGACAACAGATAGCGTACTTATCGCAACAAAAGACAAAGGCGTATGCTTAGGCGGGGTATTTGGCGGTGCTAATTCAGAAATTGACGACAATTCGACCTCATTAGCATTAGAAGCAGCGTATTTCCCGCCTGCATCAAACAGAAAATCAGCAAGAAGTGCGGGTTATAGAAGTGAAGCAAGTGCAAGATATGAACGAGGTGTCGATATTGAGGCAATCAAACCTGCATTATTCAGAGCAATTCAATTACTTGTTGAATATGCTGATGCTGATGTTGTAGGAATGGTTGAGGACGGAAAAAATACTCTTGAACCTATCGAAATTACACTTCGTTATAACCAAATTAAGAGAATTTTGGGCTGTGAAATCTCAGCTGACAGATGCATTAATATTCTTGAAAACTTAGGATTTAAAAAACTTGGCGGAAACGATGCTGCGGCAAAATTTTTGGTTCCGAGTTTCAGAGCGTATGATGTAACAAGAGAAATTGATTTGATTGAAGAAATCGCAAGAATTAACGGTTATGATAAAATTTCACCAACCTTGCCTTCAAAAACAGGCATGCCTGAAATTACTTTAGGTGAAAAGGTGGTTAAAAGAGTTCATGAACTTATGTTATCAGCAGGTCTGAACGAAATTCAAACTACCTCTTTAATCGGTAAATCTTTGCTTGATAAATTTAAAATGACATACGATGATGAACACGCCGTAAAAGTTTTGAACCCAGCAAGTGAAGATTCTTCAATGCTTCGTCAAACTTTGGCTGCAAGTGTTTTGAACTGTATGAAATATAACTTTGATAACGGTCAAAAAACTTTCTGGGCTTATGAAATCGGCAGAACTTATCTGAAAGTTGAAGAAGCGGACGAAAAATGCTCGGGTGTGAAAGAAACAAATGTTTTGGAAGGCGTTTTGACAGGTGAAGTTCAAAATTCAAAATGGCAAATCAAAACAAAAACTGATTTCTATACGGTAAAGGGTATTGTTGAAAACTTGTTTGAGGATTTGGAAATTACAAGAAGGATTAAACTCGTTCCGCTTGAAAATTCTCCGCTTGCAAAAACTCACGGTGTTTTCCACCCTTATAGAACTGCCGTAATAATGTTACTGGGCAAACAACTTCAACCAATCGGATATTTTGGTCAAATTCATCCGACTTTGCAAGACAAATTGAAATTAAATCAAGAAGCTTTCTTGTTCAAGGTTGATCTTGATGCGGTTGTTTCTGCGGTTAAAGAAACCGTACCGAGATTTAAACACTTACCGCAATATCCTGAAGTTAAGCGTGATTTGGCGTTCATTATCAATGACACTGTATCGGTTGATGATATTCAAAAAGTTATCAAATCTGGTGTAAAACAAAATATCTTTAGGGGGTCTGAAGTATTTGACGTTTACCAAGGTTCAAATATAGAAGACGGCTTTAAGAGTCTTGCTTTCAGAATAAAAATGCAAGATGAAAACGCAACTTTGACTGACGAAGTAATCGAACAACAGATGAGAACAGTCAGAGAAAAATTGCAAAAGACTTACGCTCAAATTTCATTCAGGGAGTAATTAAATTATGAAAAAATCATTATTCTTTTTCGCAGTTTCGTTAATTTTTGCGATTAGTACGGTTACAGGTGCTTTTGCAAAAGATATTATACCTGTAAGACCGAATATTTCACAGGTTACCACAATCGGAATGTATCAGGTTTGTGATGATGTTACTATCTACAAAGAGCCTGACGAAAATTCGCAAATATTGTATCGTGTGCGTTGGACGAATGATGAATTTTTCCCGTCAGAAATCGGGTTTGAAAATTTCTTTGTCGTATTTTTGCCAAAGAAAAATTTGGCAATGGTTAGTGTAACCGATTTCAATGATGATTGGGTTGAAATCATGTATGATAATTCAACAGGGGCAACGGGTTGGATAAAAAAAGATGACCCGTATAAATTCATGACGTGGATAAATTTTTATAATACCTACGGCAAAAAGTACGGTTTGACCTTGCTAAAAAGCAGTCCTGAGGAATGTAACAGCATAAAATCCGCTCCTGAAGAAACAGCACAAACGATTTCCACAATCAATCACCCGAAGAAGATTAATTTGAACGTGATTAGAGGAAATTGGGCATTGGTAAGTGTTTTGGATATGGACAGAACTCCAAAGACAGGCTATGTAAGATGGAGATCTGATGACGGTGTTCGATATTTCTTCCCGATGTTGAAGGAATGTCCGTAGGCAAGTTTTTCAGGCACGGTTGACGAAATTATGTTTTATTTTGGAAAAATTAACGGGAAAAATATATTAAAATCCGATTTGATAAAGGGTGCGGAAGCCTTTTTTACCTCTCGTGAGATTTGTATTTGTGATAAAAATCCTAATCTTAGTGTGGCTTCTGTTACCGAACTGGAGCAAAACAAGGCTCAAATTTGTGATTATTTGGGAATAGACAGTGAAAATTTGATTTTACCGGTTCAAACTCACTCGGCAAATATTGAACTTGCAAGTGCTGAAAAAACGGATTATCCTGACACTGATGCGTTGATTTTGACGGACAAGAACTTGGGTGTGTTTTTGAATTTTGCGGATTGTACTCCGATAATTTTGTATGACGAAAAACAAAATATTGGTGCCGTAATTCATGCCGGTTGGCGAGGAACGGCTCAAAATATTGCTACAAAAACGGTTAATAAAATGGTTGAAGAATACGGGACGAAACCTTGTGATATCTCTGCATTAATCGGTCCAGCCATTGGTTTTTGTTGTTATAATGTGGGGGAAGAAGTTTTTTCACAACTTTCAAAGACAGTCAAAGTTTTTAGCGGTTTGTCCGAAATTCGTGGCGGAAATATTTTTGTTGATTTGAAAAATATTAATAAACAACAACTTCTTGAAGTTGGGGTTAAAAATATTGATGTTACAATGTATTGCACTGTTTGTAATAATGATTTGTTCTATTCTTATCGCAATGAAAATGCTACAACAAAACGTCACAGTGCGGTTTTGAGGTTGAAAAGGTAATTTATGCAAGAGATAACAATAGGTAAGACTTACAGACATTACAAAGGAAATTTATACAAAATTATAGCACTCGGTAAGCATTCTGAAACTTTGGAAGATATGATTATTTATCAGGCGGTGAGGGACGGAAAAGTTTGGGTCAGACCCGCAAAAATGTGGAATGAGGTTGTTGATAATAACGGAACTCTTAGATTTACGTTAGAAAATTAACCGAAACGGTCAATGTATTTTTGCGAAAATTTCGGATAATACAAATATGAATATTTGGTATCTGTCCTTAACAAAACCGCCTCTAACTCCGCCAACTTCGTATTTCCCTGTTGCTTGGAGTTTTTTGTATTTACTGATGGCGGTTGCCTTTTTTATTGTGATAACAAAACCTAATTCAAAAGAAAAACTCTATGCCACAAATCTGTTTTTAATTCAGTTGATATTTAATTTTTTGTGGAGTTATTTGTTTTTTGTGATGAAATCAATAGAACTTGCGTTGGTTGATGTAATTTTGTTGGTGGTTGTTTTAATATTTACCGTGGTGTATTTCTTCAGATTGTCAAAGTTTGCGGGGTGGCTACTTGTGCCGTATTTGTTACAGGTAATTTTTGCATTATATCTGAATTTCGGAATTTTAATACTAAATTGAAGTTACATTTTGTAAAATTCGTGTGATAAAATTAAAGTTTTTTATGAAAATAGCCGTTGGTCTTTTTGTAAAAGATTAGTTCACAGGTTTGTGCTAAAATTACACAAGAGGGCTTTATGGTTGAAGATTTAAAAGACATTACATTTGATATTCCTGACAATTTGTTGGACGAAATTCAGCATAATATTGAGCATATCATCCAAACTTTCGATGTGCCGGAAGAAAATAAAATGGAAGTTATAAAACAAATTAACTATATTTATACTCGTACAAAATATTTGTCTGTTACAGATAATTTGACAGGACTTGCAAATCGCAGGAATTTTGAAAATACTTTTGAAAAAGAGTTTTTGCGGGCTGTTCGATATAATAACAAATTAACCCTTGTAATGTTTGATATTGATCATTTTAAAAACATTAACGACACCTTCGGACATCCTTGCGGAGATTTTGTCCTTCGTCAGGTTGCAAATTCCGCTTTGCAAACCTTTAGAAAAACTGACACTGTTTTTCGTTTTGGCGGGGAAGAATTTGTGGTAATTCTGACTGAAACAGACATAGAGCAGGCAATTATACCGCTTGAACGTTTCAGAAAAACCGTTGAAAATTTAGGCTTAACCTATCAGGACGAAAACGTTAATGTGACCGTAAGTATCGGAGCATGCCAGTTAACTCCCAATATTAAAACGAAAGAAGAGTTTTTGCAAAAGGTGGATGACACCTTGTATAAGGCGAAAAATTCAGGCAGAAACAAAACTATTCTTGCGTAATCGCAGGACGAGATTTAATAATTTGTTGAAAATTTAGCCAAGCAAGGATTACATGTTGAACATTGTCCATTCTGATAACGCTTGCGTTTGGTGAAACTCCCGCTACTACCCAGTTTGCTGAGTTTGGAACTCCGCCTGCCTGAGCTCCGGTTTTGACTTGAACTTTATTTAAAAATAAACAACCTATTGAAAGCGATTTATATAGTAGTTCTTTAAAGTCTTCATTATCCGTGCAATTATAACTTGCCGCAAGTCCTTCCATAATCGTTCCGATACTTCCCGGACGGAGATTTTCGTAAAACGCTCCGAAATAACTGTTATCTTTGTCGGTTATTTGATTGCCTATTGTGGTTATTAAAACTCGTTCTACATACGAAATCAGAAGTTTTCTTTCGTCTTCTAAAATCCAATTTTTTTGTAATAATTTTTCTATTGTCAAAATTGCCCAGTGGTCAAACGGTGCGTCTTTATCGATTTCTTTTGTGTTTTTTACAACGTACAAAATCGCTTTTTTTGCGGCGTGTAACCATTTCATCTGGTTATCGACTTCATATAAATTCAACAATCCGAAAGCGGCTTCACTTGTGTAAAAAACGGCTTCAGCCTCTTTGTTAATTTTGTTAGCCTCAAGGTCTAAATAAGCATACATTCTGCCGTCAGTGGCTTGCATATAGAGTATGAAATCCCCTAATCCTTGCAAAATTTCTGCTGAAATCTTCTTTTCCGGTAATAAATTTGATAAGGCACACAAGGCAATCCCGACCGCACCTGTTTTGGCGATAGGCATATTTATTTGTTCTTCTTTTGGTAAAGATAAAACCACATAGTGCTTGTTGCCCCATTTTTTTACATAGCGGTTAATAAAGTATTGGCAAGATTTTAATCTGTCTTCTTTGTAGGTGTTTTTGTAACCGCATTTTTCGTACATATACATTGAATACAAAATTCCGGCATGTCTAAGTGAATTATAAATCTTGTTGTCATATTTTATCGAAGAATCCACGTTTTTACGATATTTAAAACGTCCGTTTTCCAATATATTACGCTTGATATATCCCATTGACAGGTTTATTTCGTCATAGTACGGCAATTCTTCCATTGGGTATTCACGAGAAAATCTTGCGTCTTTTGCAATGAGCAACGCAAGTGAAAATACAAGTGCTAAAAATATTGCCGGAATGTATATTGCCGGAGATGTTATATCAAACATAACCTAATTATAGCAAAGTTAATAAAAATAATAATAAAACATTTGTAGGATTTTTTAAGAGGCGAAAGTTATTGTAACTTTCGCTCCATTTGTAATCAATTTTAAAAATTTGTATCCTAAAACGCATCGAAGGCTTGGTCGATTGGGTTTTTGAATTTTGTAATATTGCCTTGGAAGAGCAATTTAACCGTGCCGACTGGGCCGTTTCTGTGTTTTGCAATAATTACTTCAGACAAACCTTTTGAGGTGGCTTTTACGTTTTCTTCCTCTTCAGATTCCGCCTTGTTATAGTAGTCTTCACGGTAAATGAACATTACAATGTCGGCGTCTTGTTCGATTGAACCTGATTCTCTTAAGTCTGACAACATCGGACGTTTATCGTTACGGCTTTCAACCGCACGGGACAACTGAGATAGTGTAATAATCGGAACATCAAGTTCTTTTGCCAAAATCTTCAACCCTCTTGATATTGCCGAAATCTGTTGTAAACGGTCATCTTTTCCGCCACCTTCCATCAACTGCAAATAGTCGATTACGATTAAGCCCAAATCTTTTTGTTGAGTTTTCAATCTTCTGCATTTTGTACGAATATCTGTTAATGTACAACCGCTTGTATCGTCAATATAGATGGGTGCTTGACTAAAGTCGTTCATTGCCGCCGTCAGGTTTTCCCAATCTTGCTGTAACATATTACCTGTTTTTAAACGTTGCGAATCAACTTCGGCATAAGAACACAACATACGTTGTACCAACTGAGAGGCTGACATTTCAAGAGAGAAGATACAAACGGGAACTTTTTCTTTTATTGCAACGTTTTGTGCAATGTTGAGGGCGAAAGCTGTTTTCCCCATTGCAGGACGTGCTGCCAAAATTATCAAATCCGAGCGGTGCAAACCGTTCATCATTGTATCAAGTTCCGTGAAATCAGTTCTCAATCCTGAAAGTTCATCTCGGTGTTCGTAGCGGTATTCAATATTTTCCCAAGTATCCAATACCAAATCTTTTACATGTTTTAAATCTGCGGTAGCTTTGCTTGAACCGATTTCAAAAATCAAACGTTCCGCTTCTTCTAATGACCTGTCACTCGGTTCTAAATCATAGCCTTTGCTTACGATTTCAGACCCTGCATTGATAAGCCTTCTTTTGACTGCTTTTTCCTGAATAATTTTGGCATAATACGCAATATTTGTTGTGGTAATCGTATTTTCTACCAAATCGTTGATATAGGCTCTTCCGCCGACTGCTTCAAGTTTCCCGCTATAATTTAAGACATCTGAAACAGAAACGATATCAATTACGTCATTGTTATTAAATAGTTGGAGCATTGCTTCAAAAATGTATCTGTGAGCAGGTTTATAAAAACTTACGGGTAGCAAGGTGTCGGAAATTTTTGCCAAAGTTTCCGGATTAACCAAAATTGCACCAAGTACCGCCTGTTCCGCCTCGATATTTTGCGGAATTAAATTTTCATCTATCTTTCTTTTGGAATCAACTGTTTTTGCCGGCATGATATCCCCCTTGTTTCTATCGTAATACACTGGTACTAGAAAATCCATTCACTGTAACAAACTGTCACAAAATTAATCTAATGTTTAGAAAAAATTCAAGAGATTTTTTATTTTGAAGGTTTTAGTAAAGTTTTGTAACAAGATTAGCTGATTCGTGAAATTTTCCTCTAAAAAAATACTTTATATATATGGTTAAAGGTTAAGGTTAGTTATTTTGTAGGAAGGTATAGGTATGACAGACGCAGTAAATTTAAACACAAATGTAGCCGCAACAACGGCAGCAGTTCCGGTAACAACAACTCAGGCTACAACAACACAAGCATTTAACAGTAATCCTAATTCGATTTGGGCAGCTTCAGATCCGTTTAATTTAGGTTTGAATACCGCTTCAAATTCTTTGTTTTCGACTTCATCAAGCAGTAATTTTTCGGACGATATAATGATGTCAGGAATAGACTTTAACTCCTTGTCTTATGACCCAAACTCTCAATCAATCGTGAAAACAGTGAACCCGCAACAACAACAGGTTGCTCAAACTGTTCCGTCTCAACAAGCACAAACACAACAAACTCCGCAAATCGGACAGAATAATAATGCTCAAAATATTTCCATGTTAGGTTCTGACCAACCTCAACAACAAAATATAAATTTGAGCGAATTGGACAATTATTTGGTTAAAAAAGATGAAAACCAACAGGACAAAAGCATATCTTGGAAAACAGGCGGTGCTATTGTCGGCGGTTTAGCACCTTTGGCTGATAAATTGTTGTCAGCAATCAAAAATCCGAGCGTTCTTAAATCTATAAATTGGAAACAAATGGCTGTAACTTGTCCAATTATTGCACTTGCAGGTTTTGGTATCGGTTCTTTGTTAAGTAATGTTTTCGGTAAGAAAACCGAACAACCTCAACAAGTTGCTCAAACCCAGCAATCTGCAACTCAAACGGTAGCAACTCAACCTCAACAACAAGCGGCATTTTCTCAACTTCCGCAAGCCGCATAAAATGATTTCCCTGAAACCTTTCTTTAAATAACAAAAGCAGGCTCAATTTTGGAGCCTGCTTCAATATTTTTATTTTCCCTGAAGGGGGACTAATTATTTTCTGATTTTGATTGGCGTTCTTCGTCAGCTTTTATGAATGCACATTCTTCTTCCAGTCTTTTATCTTCCATGGCATCAATCAAATCTTGAATGGTTTTAAATTTCTTTAATGCAAAACCTGTTTCTGCCAACAATACGCAATCATTACACAAACGGTATTTGTCGTATTGAATTGACCCTGCAAGGCTTTTTTCTTTTCCGCAACAATCGCAATCAAAGTATTCGTTAGCCATTTCGGGGTTTTCTTCAAGGTCATCAAGTACCATTTGAGCGACAACCTGTTGCATTTCTTTTACTATTTCTTCTTGTGTTTTTTCCATTTTTATAATCTTTCTTTATTTAATTAAATCTCTCATTTTTTCCGTTGCTTCGGCAAGTCCCGTGAA
>SFZC01000242.1 GCA_004558955.1 bacterium
CCGATTTTCTCAATGTTGTACTTTTGCTTTTATCTGTTGTTTTTTTATTTTCTTTTTTTGCTTTACTGTTTTTCTTTGTGCTAACAAAACTTTTGCGTTTTCAGGAACATCAAATCCTGCAAGTTTTGCAATAGTGTGAGCACTTTGCCCAACGATTTTAGGGTGAGCAGTACCTCTTTGAGGATCGATAAATCCGAAATCAATAAGTTTTTGCATTTCAGATTCGCTCAAAAGATAAGCACCTCTATATTCAAATTCTTTTTTAACTTCTTCATAAACGCTGTCAACAACAACAACTGATTGTTCAGAAGCACAAATCATACCGTTATCAAATGTTTTTGACATAAGGATTGAAGAAACGGCAGTTTTGATATCAGCAGTTTCATCAATAACAGCAGAAGTGTTACCGGGACCAACACCCAATGCAGGGTTACCTGATGAGTAAGCAGCAGTAACCATACCAGGACCACCTGTTGCTAAGATACAAGCGATTTTCTTGTGTTTCATTAATTGACCTGAAAGTTCAATAGACGGAACATCAATCCAACCGATAATATCTTCAGGAGCACCGGCAGCAACAGCAGCTTCCAAAACTAATTTTGCAGCAGCGATTGTTGATTTTTGAGCTCTAGGGTGTGGTGAAAAGATGATTGCGTTTCTTGTCTTCAAAGCAATCAATGATTTGAAGATTGCAGTTGAAGTAGGGTTTGTAGTAGGAACGATACCTGCCAAAACACCAAGAGGTTCTGCAACGATTTTTACACCGTTTTCTTTGTCGTTGCTTACGATACCACAAGTCTTAGTATTCTTGTGTTTGTTGTAAATGTATTCAGCAGCAAAGTGGTTTTTCATAATCTTATCTTCCAATACGCCCATGCCTGTTTCTTCAACAGCCATATGTGCTAGAGGAATACGAGCTTTGTCTGCAGCCGTAGCAGCAGCTTTGAAAATTTTGTCAACTTGTTCTTGAGTAAATGTTGAGTAAATTTTTTGAGCTTTTTGAACTCTTTCAATCAAAAGTTCCAATGATTCGGCACTGTCAACCAAGTTAGACTTGTTCAAAGACTTTTCAAGGTTTTCAACGTCTTTTTTGCTTTTTGTTGTCATATTCTTTCTCCTTTTAAAAAGTAAATTGTTTGACTTGCTAATTTGTGAATTTTATCACAATTACATTTTATAGCAAAAGCAAGTAATAATCAAGTGTCATTTTTACAATCTTTATAAATTCTTTATTTATATTAATAAGGAGAAAGGTTTTACTGAAGTAATTTGCTCATTACTTATCATTCTTGCTTTTTAAGTTTTCCCACCAAGATTTGTCCTTATACAAACTACTCCACCAACCAATACTTTTGTCGTAAGGATTTTGGTTTAAATGTGCATATTTATAACAACCGTCACCACGAGAGGAGTATGTATCACCACCAATAGGCGAACAATTATTAGCAAAATAATACGGATTGCTAAAATAGTTAAAAACATCATATCCCAGCCTGTTTGGTCCTGCCCAAGGTCCATTTGTATCAAACACAATTTTTGAAGAAGTAGCACTTCCCGTAGAACCAACAATTTGAGGAGAACTAATCATCGAACCGTCAGGAAGTATTAATGCATAAGCTTTTTGCTTATTATCAATCATTGAACCATAATAATTACCACTAAATGCTGTTCCGTTTTGAAAGCTGTATATTCCTAATCTGCCCCAACTGCGTGGGTCTCTATCATTTCCAATATATTTTCCAATATCTTTTATATAATATTTTGTAGCACCTTTAAACTGCTTTTCCCAGATTGAGTTAAACAAATCCATTGTTGCTTCTCGTTCGTCTTGTGGAACATTACTATAAACCTCAAACGAATCAACCCCGAGCTCTTCTGATGCCATTTTCATTGCCTGAATAAGCACTGCATCTGTCTTTTTAAAGCGAACTTCTAACATTTTACGATTGTAAAAATTAAGAAGTGTCGGAATTGACATCGCCGCAACCACACCAATTATCCCAAGTGTTATCAATACTTCCGCCAGTGCAAATGCTCGTTTTTTCATATTTTTGTGTACTCCTTTTCCTATTATTTGAAACAGATTCTGAATAACAAGAAAATTAATTTGCTCTTTTCAATCGCAAAAATTTTCTAAGTTTTCAGAATGACAAACCGTTTGGTAGGCTCTCCAATACGTCATTCCGGGCAGCACGAGCAGTGCAAGTGCGTGAGCCGGAATCTGTTTTTTCTTTGGGTATTTCGCATATTTTGCAAGCCCACATTTCTATT
>SFZC01000243.1 GCA_004558955.1 bacterium
TGAACGATAACCACTTACAGGAACAATGGAGTTCCCTGCACATATTTTTTCAAGAACAAGTTGTAATACATACGCAGCATCACGCTTCATAAGAATATCTGGGAAGCATATATCGGCAGGAATTAAACTCTCTGCATTATTGTTTTTAAGTGGATACTCTGCATTGACAAGCAGTAAATTTCCACAATAAACCTTTTCTTTTTTTAATTCAATCGTTTTCATCATTTCACATATAGACCTATCAGTTTGTCCAACATATCGGCAAACGACAGACCGATGCCTTTCATCATACTTGGATAGCGACTGTGAGAAGTAAAGCCAGGGATTGTATTTACCTCGTTAAATACAATTTCCCCAGAGGTCGTGTAAAACATATCCACTCTTGCAAAGCCAGAACAGCCCATAGTCTTATAGATGATAATTGCTGTATCCTGTATTCTTTTTTCTGTTTCTGCATCAATTCTCGCAGGCATATATATTTTTGAAGATTTCAGCGTATATTTCTCTGTGTAGTCAAAAAATCCGCTTGATAACTCGATTTCATCAATCCTGCCGACAATCAATTCATCTATACCAAGTACCGCACAACCAACCTCAAAGCCGTTTATGGTTTCTTCAACAATGACTTCCGCATCGTGTTCAAACGCTAATTGTATAGCGGTTTCAAGTTCCTGCTGTTTAGTTACTTTTGTTATTCCAAATGACGAGCCTGCACGGACAGGCTTCACAAATAATGGATAGCTTAACTCCTTTTCAATTTTTTTCAAGGCTGCCTTTTTGCCAGAGAATTTGAAAGTTACTGATTTTGGAACAGAGATACCCGCAAGGCTGACAAGTTTATGTGCCTTATCTTTGTCCATACAAAGAGCAGACGAGAGTGTATCACACCCAACAACAGGTATTCCTGCCAATTCAAATAATCCCTGCAAAGTACCGTCCTCGCCGTTCTTGCCGTGCAATACAGGAAATATCAAGTCAACCTTGATGATGTAGAATTTTTCTTCCTTAAATTCTATAAAGCCTTTTACAGAACGGTTTTGCGATACCGCAACAGAATACAGGTTTTCGTTATCCTCAAACCAAGTATTATTTGCAATCTTTTCTTTTTTGCCTGTGTAATGATACCAGTCGCCATTTCTGGTAATTCCGATTGGAACTATGTCGAATTTTTCTTTATTAATATTTTCAAAAACAGAAAATGCCGATTGTAATGACACTTCATACTCTGTTGAATTGCCGCCAAAAATAATAGCTATTTTTTTCTTCTGCATATTACGCACCTCTTTCTTCAATTTTTATATCATTTGGTAGTTCATAACCTATTTCGCATTGGTTAATATACAATTCTGCTCCAGTTTCCCTACAAGTCTTTTTATCCCGTTCAGAACGATAAACGGGAGCGATTTGATAGGTTCGTCCATTTCGTTTAATGTAAGAAACTGACGAATTAAAAACTGAATATTCAATGTTTACGGGGCTTTGCGACAAAATTCGACCATACATATATTTATCATCAAAGCTAATCTCAATCTGGAAAGTATTGTCCGTATCGTTGCGGATTTTTAAATCTAACCACCCTTCGTTGATTGTCGCATCAGTTCCACAAGGTAAATCTTCTGTTGTGGATGGAAATGACTCAACAGCGTGTCCGTGTCGCTCAACAACAGTAAGAGGTGTGTGTAAAAAAAGCCAAAATAACATATTGCTTAATTGACACAAACCTCCACCATAAGAGCCGACAATCTTTCCGTCAACAAGGTTTAATCCGTCCTTATATTTCTCGTGGTGGTCTGCCCACCGTACAAGCTGCCAAAAAGAAAATGTTTCATTTGGCTCAATAATCACCTTATTGATTGTTTTAGCGGCAAGTTTAAGATTGTGCACCTTATTGATTTGGTATTTTATATCAAATCCGCTGTTTTCATTCAGCATAAGAGATGATGTTTCAAATACCGTATTAGGTAATAAATTTTCAGATATTTTCTTTGCATACTTATTTCCGTCTAATTGCATTTTCAAATAAAATAATTTTTTTCTTTGCCATTTACGGATAGGAAGTAAAAAAGGAAACACCTGTGTCAATCTTTTTCTTGACATATAAATCGCTTCCTTTGCATTTTTTCCAAAACAAAACACTCTTGCTTCGGTACTATAATTGTACCAATAACAAGAGTGCTATTTATTTGTTTCATCAAAAGGTATTCTACTGATTTTCTCTTGAATTTCTTACGAAATTCCTACAAAGCCATTCCGTTTAACTT
>SFZC01000064.1 GCA_004558955.1 bacterium
AACAACTTTATTTCCGGCAAAAGCTTCATTATATGCCGTAATAACCTTACCGCCTGCGGATTCTGATTTGTCAGCAATAGCCTTAATCATTGCACGCATTTTGGTTAGCGGAACAACCGCACAAATCAAAACGATAATTGCAATAATTGCCAAAATCCAAGAATTATAAAGTAAAACGCAAACCAACGAAACAGATGAAAATACCCTTGATATTCCTGTTTTCAGGTTATTTAACAAGGTTCCGCACGCCGTATTAACATCATTATTAAACCAACGAATGATATCGCCTGAAGTTCTTGAATCAAAAAATGCCGCATCTTTGTGCATCAATTTGTTATACAAAGTCATTTTAAAATCATTTGTAACCTTACCCGCAACCCAAGCATTCATATACGTTGAAAGGTAATTCAACAAACCTTGAGTTGAGGTAAATGCAATGATAAGCAACGGAATATACCACGGCGAATGAACAGTTTTATCAACCATTACAATATCCATATAAGGTTTTAGTGAAAGTGCAACAACCGCATCAAGTGAACCGATAGGAATTGCCAAACCTAAAGCCAAAACCGTTCTGAACCAATATTTTTGAAAATACGGCAAAACTTTGGCATAATTTTTCATCAAGCCATCTTTATCAAATTTCTGAATTATCTTACCAAATATTTGTTTTATTTCCATTATTTTACCTGAGCCAATAAACGTTCTGTCAATTTTTCTTCCCAAGCATAAGCGGTTTCAATGCTGTCTTCAAGAGATTTTTCAGGAGTCCAACCCAAAACTTCTTTTGCTTTTCTGTTATCGGCAATAAGTGTTGCAGGGTCGCCTGCTCTGCGGGCTTGAATTTCTACGGGGATTTTTTTGCCGGTAACTTTTTCACACGCATCAAAAACTTCTTTCACGCTGTTACCTTCGTTTGTACCAAGATTAAAGAAGTTTGTTTGACCTCCGTTTAGCAAATATTTCAATGCCAAAAGGTGAGCTTTTGCCAAATCCTCGACATTGATATAATCTCTTACGCAAGTTCCGTCTTTTGTATCGTAATCCGTTCCAAACATTTTGAAAGTTTTACCGCCGCCAAAAGTTGATTTCAAAATATTAGGAATCAAGTGAGTTTCAGGGTCATGCCATTCGCCTACCCTATTCAAACTGTCCGCCCCTGCGACATTGAAATATCTCAAACGAACGGATTTTAACCCGTATGCTTTGTCATAATCGTCCATAATACTTTCGATTATCAATTTAGTTTTGCCGTAAGTATTGATAGGCACTTGCGGATGTTTTTCATCAATAGGAGTATAAACGGGTTCACCATAAGTTGCGGCAGTACTTGAAAAGACGATTTTCTTAACATCAAATTGCATTGCAACATTAAGTAAATTCAAAGTTCCATACACATTGTTATAATAATATTTTTGCGGATTTCCGACAGATTCGCCGACTTGAGAATATGCCGCAAAATGGATTATCGCATCAATAGAATGGTTTTGGAAAACTTTTTTAATATCTTCAACAGATGATAAATCACCTTGAATAAAATCAATTACGGAACCTTTTGCAGAAATTGCTTTTAAGGTTTCCACAGTTTCAATATGTCCTAGCTCAAGATTATCAAAAATTACAACATTATAACCTGCTTCAATCAACGCAATTACGTTATGACTTCCGATATATCCTGCTCCGCCTGTAACTAAAATATTCATTTATACTTTCCTTTTTCCTTTTTTATTATACACCATATTTTTCATTCCAACGAGAATTTCTAATCCCTAACTTGACAAGACATTTATAAATTTTCGTTCTGAATTGAAAAGTTTTAAATCTTTTCGGGCTTGTTTCGCAATAAATCACGGGTAATTCAAGTGTTCGCAAACCTTTTGATTTCATATATTCTACATAAATCGTAAACAATCTTTCCGCAAGAAATCCGTAAACACGTTTTTGGTAATCATTTCTTGTTTCAACTTCTGTTTGAATTTCCATTTCCAAATCACTCAAAATATCAAATAACCATTCTGAATATTCATCAAAAATTTCACGCTTTGTCACAAACATATTGTATAAGTACATAACATTTGTTTTTTTCATGGTATTTTCTGCAATTTCAGACATTTGCGGATACTTGTTTTTTATAAGAGATAAAACCTTATCTAAATCAGATATAACGTGTTTTTTCTTGTATTGGTCATAATTTGACTTGTATTGAGAAAACCTTTTCATCGGTAAAATAATATCATAATTTTCTAATAAACATGACACGTTAGATTGTGACATACAGAATTTTTGAGTATAATCAGACGGAATTTTGCCAATCCACCTTACATTTCCGTTTCCGAAATCGAAAAATCTTCGGTAGTGAACAAGTCCTTTGTAATCGGCATTTGAATTTTTCCAAAGCCAATAAAGAGCCGTCAATTCGCAATAGTAAGGGTTTTTTTCGGAGATATTTTCTCCAGAATCGTCACGTTGAAAATTCAAATCAATTTCAGATAATTTTGCACCGACCTGAAGCGGTTTCATAATGCTGTTTTTGATTACATCAAATTTTTTGTGATAACAAACCCTGATATCAAAACTTTTTTCTGATTTTTTTTCAAAACTTGACGGATTTGGAAATCTTTTTTCTAAGTATAAACGCATTGCAAACCTGTCGTTATCGGTCGTTGATTGGCTATCATTTATACAAAATAATGCAGGACTATATTTTTCAAGCCTCGTTAATTTTTTCTTTGATAATGAAATTAGCAAAGCTTCTAACCCTTCACCTGAGGTCAAAACCTTTATTTTTTCGCTCAAATTATCAATAATTTTGTATTCTCCACGATTTTTTGCAATAGCATAATATTCATAAATCGAACGCTGAATACAATCTTTTTCTCTAAATTTTTGATTTGTGGTTTGAGCAAAACCGTCTTTGAAACGCTCAACACATTCCTCAATATCAGATTTTCTATAGGCGTCAATATTATGATGCGGGAAATACGGAAAACTTTGACCGATATTGTTCTTCACCAAATTATAAGCCAAAGATACCATATTTCCGTACAAGTGACGATAAGGTTTGTTCAAAATTCTGCGTTTTGAAAACCTGAAAATCGGCAACCCTTCAGCATTAAAGAAAAAACTTTTAGACACTTGACGACCGAAAAACATATCATCATTAGCAAATAAAAAATGTTCCGACAAATTTGGAATTTTATGTAATACAGTTTCAATAGCGGAAGCATTAAAAGTAGGCAAAGCACTTTCGGGTAATATTTGAGAGTGGTCGATTATATGAATTTTCGGATTTGTAACATCTACTTGAGAAGGAATTTGATTATCCGTAACAATAAAAATATTATTTATCCAAGAAGCATATTTTTCCAAAGAACGCAAAGAATAAATCAACTCATTATTATTTATAAATCTGCACTCGGATGTTGCATCATTATCCAGCGATTTATTATATTTTTTTAATTCCTGATTTTTCTTTTCTCTCCATGCTGCATCACTGGAGTTACACCATAAATAAACTATATCAACAGGAAAATCTTTCATCTCTTCTCCGATAATTCATTCAATTTTCGGTTAATAAAACCGTTATGCCTATTATAAAATAAAAGCGACAGGCATTTAATTTTATTATAAGAAATGTTAAGTTTTGTCGATTTTACTCAAGTTATTTTGAACAAAAGACAAAATTTTATTCTTCTTTTGCTTTTTTGCAAGCTTGTGCCAAATTTGTTTTCAATTCTGGGTGAGCATTCCAAAAACGCTGATAAAAAACGCTAACCATACGATGTTCATCACTCGTAAGTTTTTCTTTTCTTGCACGTTTGCCAAGTATAACGCCGAAAAAGGCCTCTTGCGCTTTATCATAATCTGACATTGCCGTCCGAACTTCAGGACACAATTCCCACATTTTTGTTGAATGTTCTGCAATTTTTTGACGGCGTTCAGGGTGAGCCTTGTCGTATTCTTGAATTCTGATTGACTGTGCAGCTCTATATTCAGCGGTTTTGCAACCTTGAGCAGCATGCTTGTTTAATTCACGACGTTTTTCAGGATTTGCGGCGTTCCAGTCTCTAGTTTTCTGAGCAATGGTACGATTGCCGACTTCGTCAGATGCAACCAACAACCTTTTGTAATTAGTATCAACCCCGACAAAATTTATTTTCTTAAGCATAAAATCCAAAGATGAACGATTTTTTAGCCCGAACATTTGAGCAATTTCATCTTTTGGTTTCAAATTTCCCCAATACTCCTGCAACATTTTCAACCCAAAATTTTCGCTCATAATCTCTTTGCCCGCACCATGCCGCATTTGTACCATTGGCAGAACCTCTTTAAATTCCGGGTATAATTCTTTGGCTTCGCCCAAAGTTTTGCACGACAATAACGGTTTATAAATCGCTTTATGCACATCTAATAAAGAAATATCTTTATCGTTACCTTCTGAAATTAAGGCTTTTACAAAGGTTTTAACTCTTTCGGGTAAGAGTTTTGAACGGTGATTATAAATATATTTCAAATCCAACGGTTTGCCTTTTGCACCGAAAGTTTGATTATAGCAAGAGTAGTTATTATAATTATAGATTGAGAAATTAGTTTGCATATCTTTCTTAAAACGTGTAAAAAAAATTTTTGCCAAATAAATAAAAATTTTACAAAACTCAATTAAAAAGAGGATTTGAAAAACGTAAACGACATATATAATATCATTACACTTGGGTAAAGATATGAGAAATTTATTAATTATACTGGGAATACTTGTTTGTGTTAATTTATTGTTAGTGACAATTAGCAAGGTATTTTTTGTCGGAATTTAAAGGAGTAAATATGAAAAAATTATTAGCAATTTTATTACTATGTACGGGAACAGCCTTTGCCACTACAACATACAGTCCTGAAGCAAAACAAGCCTTTTACGACACTTTGATACAAGGAATGATGGCATCAATGCAGGACAGTTTGGTAAAACAAGGTTATCCGCAAACAAATGTTCAAAACTATATTTCTAACCTGAGCTCAAGAATAGATAGAGAACAACTCGAAAACTCAACTTGGGGTTGTGTTACAAAATACAGTCCAAACGATATTATGAATAAAAGAGAAGAAATTGCCCAAAAATGTTTCATGACTTGGACAACGGAACTCATTACAAAAAATGCTGATTTGATGCAACATTTGCAAAAATAATTAAAATATAAAAATTAAAAAAAATACCGTCTTTTTATTAAAAAAGTCGGTATTTGAACTGAAAACTGAACTAAAACCTTAAAACAGGACAAAAAAATCTTGTATAGTATAATGTTTTGTAATAATTAAGCAATTTTTGAACAAAAATTGTTTTATATATTATATAGGAGAAAAAATGGGAATAATTGGAAAAGTTACTCCAAAAATCTATGAATATTTACGATTTGCAGGAAAATCTTCTGTTTTAGAAGTAAAACCGATTGGTATAGTAAACGTTAGCGGATTAAAATATAATGCGAAATTTACACAATCTTTAAAATACAAACCAGAAGAAATTAGTTCAGCATATAGAGAATATGCGAAAAGCCCATATGTAAATTATTATTTACGAGAAGTTACTCCTCTTTCAGAACAAAATAATAAACTTGTTAGTTGCTTAAAACAAGGAATTCAAGAATCAAGCCCTAAAACTGGAAAGTTTTATCGAGGATTACAAAGTTGTCCTGATGAAAAAACTGCAGAAAAACTTATTTTTCAAAACTCAGGATTTACCTCAGTAACACCAGAAATTAACAAAAACTATGCTGAATCATTTGCAATAGGCAAAAATAGTGCTATTGTTGAGTTTGATTTAAAGAAACCAATTAAAGGTTTTCAAGAAAATAATTACGAAGTAGTATTTGACACAAAAGCTTTCTCATCAGACAAATATAAAATTAAAAAGGTCAAAGATAACTTATTTAGGGTTACAGAAAAAAATGAAACTATTAAATTTGCACCTATTACTCAACATTTTGATGAAGGTGGCACTTTAGTTTTTGGAACACTTCCAGATAATTATGTGGCAAAATCAAGAGAATTTATCAAAGGAGATACTATAACATATAAATTTGGACAATATAAAGGACAAACAAAAACATTTCCCGACAGTTGGAAAGAAACTCAATCTATTTTGCCACATTATCATATTGACAAATTATGGAGTACTGGAAAAGGAAGTGGCACAAATTCTGTTCAATCCGTAGTAAGAGAAAGTGTAAATAATCCCAAAACCGCAGGGCGAGTAACATTAGATGCTTGTTGTATTGATGGCAAAACATCACCGGCCGGATTTTATTATAAATTAGGTTTCCGATTTAAAGACCAAAAAATGAATAAACAGTTAGAAGAATGGATTGCGAATGGAGGTAAACGAGAAAATTCACCATTTTTAACAGGTATGATGTACTTACCAGCAGAAAATATAGAACATTGTTTAAACTATAAGGTTATTTAATCTCGTAAAACTTGCTAAAAAAGAGATTGCGGAAGTTGGGTTCGCTGAATTCAAGTCAGCCATAATTTCTTCAAAGGATAAATGTATCGAAAGCATTAAAAAAGAGCCCTTAGGCTCTGATTTTAAATGGTGGAGGATAGGAGACTCGAACTCCTGACCCCCTGCGTGCAAAGCAGGTGCTCTACCAATTGAGCTAATCCCCCGTTCGGGTTGTGCGACTTTCGCCTCACATTTATTATTATATTTGCTGATTTTTTTTTGTAAACCCCTTTTTTAAAAAAGTTTTAAATTTCGTCAAATTTTCTGTCAAAAACCCATAACTTCAAAGTCTTTAAATCCAAAATTTTGCCCCTCGCACACAAAAAACCTATCAAAATCACGCAAAGTTCAAATACCCTTTTTTTATTTTCAAAAAAATCTATTCTTCCACTGCTGTAATAGGAGCAAGGCGACCTTGTTTATATTCAATCAAGCATTTTGCCAACTGATCAGGGCAACTCGTTGGTTTCATTCCACAAGTAATTCCCGACAATTTTTCAATCACCTCGTCAACCGCCATGCCCGTAATTAAACTCTTTATCCCCTTCAAATTTCCATTACAACCGCCATGGAAAACAGCATCTGCAATCTTGCCGTTTTCTATTTTTACCTGCATCAACTGACAACAAGTACCCGTTGTGCGATATTGTACAACATCAATTTTATTTTCTTCACTCATTTTCAACTTCTCCATTCTCAAATTCATTCTAGCACAAAATTTGGCATTAAATGTACATATCTATAAATCTGTCGTCACCGGCTTCTATTTTTCGCATCAACAACTCCGTATAGTTTGCATTATCATAAGATTGATTCTTTTCAAAAATTCTCATTGCTGACTGCAATTTATACATGGCGGATTCAGGATGTTTACGTCTTGTCAATTTAGCGATTTCAGTCTGGATAAACGCAAGCATCATTTCATAAGACTGTCTTGGTGCTGCCTTCCTGCTAATCGTACGATAAGACGCCACCGAATCTCTATAATTCATCGTAACATGTTTCAAGCATCTTTCCTGTTCATACAGCACGTCCAAATATTCTAACAACCTATCAGGTTTTTTACTGTAAATTTTTCGCAAATCATTCAGTCTTGCCATCATGTGAACGTAATCACCGTTCATTCTTGAAATATCGTACCCTTTCTGTGCAAAATATTCCAAATTATGCGGGAAATACTCATTAACCTTGCATAGCGTACTCATAACGATTCCAGCAAAATCCAACCTGTCACGCTGAACAAGTTTATCAGCCAAAATATCCGCCTGTTGGCAGAAATAATCTTCCTGATGATTTCTTTCGTACAAAGTTCTCAATTTGCCAAATTCTTGAGCAAAAAAATCAAGAGTCACACCTTTTTTATGTGAAACAATATATTTCCCAAACTGTTTAATATCAGAAATAAATGGGGGCTTTTGCAAAATTATTGACATATACTACCTTCTATAATAAATAATGAAAATAAACTTTCAAAATTGCCTAAATTTGGAAAAATATTAAAAAACATAACAAAGCAGCGACCAAGCTCAATAGTGCATGGTCGCTTCATGTTTCATGTTTATTTAATGTTGTTTATTTTATGGCTTCTGCACAATCAGGGCAAATACCGTGTTCATCTAATGTACGATATTTCCAACATCTTGTACATTTTTCGCCTTGAGCCTTTGTAACCCAAACAGTGCAACCGTCTTCTGAATATTCATTCAAAACGTCACTCGGAGCAACATCTGACAAAGTTGCTTGAGAAACAATATAAATATCAGCCAAGTCTTTTTCATTTGCTTTCAAAACAGAAGTATCCTCAGCCTTTATTGTCACGGCAACCTCAAGTGAACTTCCGACTTTCTTGTCTGCCCTCAACGGTTCAATCGCTCTTGATACAACTTGACGAGATTTCAAAACCTTTTCAAAATCGGTTTCAAGTTGCGGATTTTGCCATTGCGGATTAACTTCAGGCCAATCCGACAACAAGATACTAATCAAACCTTTTCTTTGATTTTCAGGAATATTTTGCCAAATATCTTCTGCTTGGTGAGGCATTACAGGAGCCAAAATCTTAACCAAAGCCATCAAGTTTTCATACAATACTGTTTGGCAAGCACGGCGGGATAATGACTTTTTGCCCGCTGTATATAATCTGTCTTTCACAATATCAAGATAGAACGAACTCAAATCAACCGCCGCAAAGTTTTGCAAGCATTGGAAATACTTATAAAATTCGTAATTTTCAAACGCTTCGGTTACTTCAACAATCAATTTATTTAATTTATGAAGTGCGAATTTATCTATATTTTTGAGTTCATCATATTTTACATAATCAACCTCAGGGTCAAAATCAAACAAGTTACCACACAAAAATCTTGCAGTATTTCTTGTTTTTTTGAAGATTTCAGTCAACTGTCCGATAATATTATTACCGATTTTGATATCGTTTCTGTAATCAACCGATGCTGCCCACAATCTCAAAATATCAGCCCCGTAGTTTTTGATAATATCGTCAGGTCTGATGTAATTACCCAAAGATTTTGACATTTTGCGACCGTCTTCACCAAAGACAAAGCCGTGAGTCAAAACTTGTTTATACGGTGCAATTCCTTGAGTTGCAATTGAAGTCAACAATGAAGATTGGAACCAGCCACGGTGTTGATCTGAACCTTCCAAATACATATCAACAGGAGTATGGCAAAGTTCATCAGAACGTTTTTCAACAACTGCTCTCCAAGAAACACCCGAATCAAACCATACGTCCATAATATCTTTTTCTTTTCTGAAATGTTTTTTACCGCATTTAGGGCAAACAAAACCTTCAGGCAAAAGTTCTTCGGCAGAATATTTAACCCAAGCATCAGAGCTTTCTTTTTCAAACATTTTTGCTACATTTTCTATTGTTGAATCATCGCAAATAACTTCGCCACAATCTTCGCAATAGAAAATCGGAATAGGAACACCCCACGCTCTTTGTCTTGAAATACACCAATCGGTACGGCTTTCAACCATATTACCTATTCTGTTTTCACCACTTGCAGGAATCCATTTTACTCCGTGAATTGCTTTCAAAGCTTCATCTCTGAATTTAGCAACTTTTACAAACCATTGCGGAGTTGCTCTGTAAATTACAGGCTTTTTACATCTCCAACAGTGCGGATAACTGTGTTGGATATTTTGAGCCTTTAACAAGGCTTCTTTATTTTTAAGCATTTCGATAACCATTTCGTTACCTTTATAGTAAGGAACGTCCACAAGTTCAGGGATACCGACAACATCAGTCCATTTTCCCGAACCGTCTAACGGTGAAAATACTTCAATGCCGTATCTGCAACCGACTTCATAGTCTTCCAAACCATGACCCGGAGCAGTGTGAACAGAACCTGTACCTGCATCTAATGTAACGTGTTCACCTAAAATAATCGGTGATTTTCTATTCAACAACGGGTGATTTGTGTTCAACAGTTCCAAATCCTGACCAACGCAAGAACCCAAAACTTTTATTTCGTTCTCGTCCCACTCAACATCTTTCAAGAAGGAACTCTTCAAATCTTGAGCAACAACATAAACACTTCCTTTGTATTCAAAGAAGGTGTATTCAAATCTCGGATGCATAGAAATCGCCATATTTGACGGAATTGTCCAAGGAGTTGTTGTCCAAATTATTGCAAAAATCGGTTTATCATTTTGTACGGAT
>SFZC01000244.1 GCA_004558955.1 bacterium
GTTTTCTATAAGGGCCTCGAACGAGAATTACAAGAAGAAATAGGAGAGTTAATAAAAGTAGAAACCTATCAAGGCCTTATAGAAAACTTTTTCCAAAATAACAAACAAAAAAACATTCACGAATTATCCTTCTATTATGAAGCCTCATCCCAAAACCTTCCCAATGAAAACTTTACCCACACAGAAATAGATCACGGCTTCGAAATAACACAGAACCTCTTTTGGCTTGAAATAGAAAAACTAGATAACTATAACATAAAACCCCAAGAACTAATACCATTCTTAAAAACAAACAAACCCCTAAATCATATCATCATAAACAAAACCAAAGACACCTAAGTCTTTTTCCTTTTACCAGTTCAATTTCCACGCAAAGAACCAATCCCCCTATGTACCCCCCTTAGGGCCCAAAAAAAAGAAAAAATTAACCAAACTTACCCTTTCGTTTGTATCCAAAATATGCTATAATGAAAAAAGAACAAAGCAGGTGATACAATGAATTACATAATAGGCAAAGTAACCCATATAATCTTCCGAAACGAAATAAGTGGCTATACCGTAGGCGTCCTAAAAATCAAAGAAACAGACCTATCGGTAACCAATACAACCCTAAATTTTGTTGGAAGTTTTCCCCAAATCAAAGAAAAAGAAACACATAAGTTTATTGGCGAATATAATAACCATACCAAATACGGAAAACAATTTGTTGTCGAAACTACCGAAAACATCCTTCCCACTCAAAAAGATGAACTAGTCGAATACCTATCCAGTGACATTTTCCCTATCGGCATCAAAACCGCTCAAAAAATAGTAGAAAGATTTACCTCCGAAACCATAGAAACAATCAAAAATGACCCCGATGCCCTAACCCAAATAAAAGGAATAAGCCTCGCCAAAGCCAAGAAAATCCACGAAAAAATGCTCCAATACGACGCCACAAATCAAATCGCCCTAGATCTTGGCAAACTCGGCTTCACCACCACGGAAACATTTACAATAATTAAACACTACGACACCCGTGCCCTCGAAAAAGTGAACGAAAACATCTACGAAGTCGGCGAAAAACTCGAACTCCCTTTCAATACCATTGACCAAATCGCTCTACAAGGCCTAAAAATCGAAGCCACCGACCAAAGACGCATCCAAAGCACCATTACTCATATAATATCCGAAATGACCTTTAATACCGGAGACACTTACGTATCCCTAGAAGACCTAATAAAAAATCTCCTCCTCACCATACCCACATTAAACGAAGATGACATAGAATACAATCTCCTTTATCTCGAAAAAAAACAAAAAATAAACATCAACGAAAAAGAAATACAACTAAAAAAATTCTATGAGGCCGAAAAAAATATAAGTAGTAGAGTAGCCCATCTCCTAAACCAAAAAACAAAACCCCAAAAAAACATAAATACCCAAATAAACTATCTAGAAATAAAAAACAAAATAACTTACGATACTAGCCAAAAAGATGCCATATTAGGAGCCCTCAATAACAATATAATAATCATAACTGGTGGCCCTGGAACCGGAAAAACCACCATCGTCAAAGCCATAATATATCTCCTAAAAGAACTATACAAAGCAAGTAACGATGAAATCGCTCTCCTCGCTCCCACAGGCCGTGCCAGTAAAAGACTAACCGAAAGCACCAACCTTCCTGCCCAAACAATCCATAGATACCTAGGTTGGGATAAAGACACCGGCCACTTCGAAGCCAATATCAATAATCCCAATAAAGAAAAATACATAATAGTAGACGAATCCAGTATGATAGACACCATCCTCCTCTCATCCCTTTTTGACGGAACAAAAAAAGACGCCAAATACATATTCGTAGGCGACCACCACCAACTCCCCAGCGTAGGTGAAGGCCAAATCCTAAGAGACCTAATCGCTTCCCAAACAATAAAAGTCGTAAAACTAAACTGTCTCTATCGACAAAACGAAGGATCCTATATAATCGATTTAGCTGACGAAATACGAAACAAAAACCTAAACCCCCATTTTACAACCATAAAAGACGATTACAACTTCATCGAATGCCCATCCGACTATATCTCCGGTGTCATAACAACAGTAATTCAAAAAGCCCTAAGTAAAGGCTTCAAAAAAGAAGATATCCAAATCCTTGCCCCAATGTATAAAACCATTTGCGGTATCGATAACCTAAAAAAACAAAGGAGGTATATTATGGCAAACAAAAGAGCACTAAAAAAGAACGTCAATCTGATCTGTGATGAACTTTACATC
>SFZC01000245.1 GCA_004558955.1 bacterium
GACTTTAATTCTCACAAATTTTCTAAGAATAAACAAAACAATAATAAGTCTTCTTCTACGCAAAAGAAAAATGGTGCATACAATAAAAAACACAGACCTTCTCATATATAACACATTAAATAAAATGAAAAAATTAGAATTAATTGACATAAACAAATCATACGATACCAACGTTCCGGTTTTAAAAAATGTTTCTTTTTCTGTTGAAAATGGAGAATTTTTAGTGATATTGGGCCCATCGGGATGTGGTAAGTCAACTATCTTAAGTATTATTGCTTGGACTTGTCAATATTTGTATAGTCGAAAAAATCACTAAATTTGATAACGATATATTTTTAGATTTCCGAGCCGCCGGTAAGAGCTTCGCTGGGAGCACCATCCGCTTGCGGATGGCTTGCCCTTGACCGGGTCGTAAAAAATGATAAAATATATTGTTTCGGCGAAGGATAAACGATCGATATATTTTTGAGTTCCCTTCGCCGCAACTGCATCTAATCATTTTTTACGGGACTGTCAAGGGTGCGGAGTAGGTCTTATGCGGCAATCTTTCTTTCACGCATTTTCCGGTAAACTGAAGGCGGCCATCCACCCGGATTGAAGCTGTTTACACGGATGGTATTGTAGTAGCCAAAGATATACCGATAGATAACGGTTTTGACTTCTTCCTTTGACATTTTGTGAGTCGGTATCTGGTAGAGCTTCTCCTTTTTCAAGGTTGCAAAGAAACTCTCCATTCTTGAATTATCGAAGCATTTACCTGTGCTGCTTAAGCTTTGAATCATCCCGTATCTTGACAGGATTGACCGAAATAAATCACTTGTATATTGGCTTCCTCTGTCAGTATGAAGTATTACTCCATTAAGATTTCCGTACCTATATTTAAGCTGCTTTACTGTGTCCACGCAAAGCTCTTTCTTCATATTATCACGGATTTCAAGGGCTACAATTTCTCCGTTGAAACAATCAAGAACAGGCGATACATAAAGCTTACCGTCTTTACAAGGCACTTCGGTGATATCCGAAAGCAGCTTTTTTACAGGTTTTTCCGCAGTAAAATCACGCTTAATTATGTTTTCGGCTTCCTGCTCTTCGTCAGTCGCTTTTGTAATTCCGTGAGGAATTCTGCGTTTATGCAGTAATCCACCCTCATTCATAGTTCGGTAAACAGTTCTGAGGCTGACTTTTTTACCTCTTTGTTCCAACGCTGTTTGTATGCGGTTTATGCCGTAATTTCGGTTTTCCGGTGCTTCACCGATTAGGTTTTTTATTTCGACCAGAAGAAGCTCTCTCTTTGCAGGCTTTGCTGTGTTTCTGAGCCAACGGTAAAAGCCGGACTCGGTTACGCCAAGAACCTTGCATATTTGTTTTACCGTATATTTGTCACGGAATTTTGCAATGAACAGATGTCTTTCACTTGTTTTTACTTCTTCCGGTCTTTTGCGAAAAAACCGAGTGCATCTTTTAAGATTTCGTTTGCAGTCTTTAGCTCTGCGTTTTCCTTTTCAAGTTCACGAATGCGTTTCTCGGCTTCTGTTTCGGGAAGCCTTGGACGCTTCATTTCTTCTTTACGTTTGTTTCGCCAATCCGACAATGTGTAATACGGCAGTCCGAGTTGAGCGGCTGCTTTCTTTACACCTACTTCGTCTGATAGCTTTAATGCCTCTTCTTTAAAATCTTTACTGTACTTCATTCTAAACACACCTTTCTGATTCTGTTATATCAGATTTTAGTGAGTTTGTCGACTGTACTTAAAGGATAACACTTCACAATCGTGGACTATTTCCTGTCACAAATGCAGAGATATTTGCCTTATAAATTTGGCACTAAAAATACATTTTGATGAAATAATTTTCTCTATATAATAAATAATACTATCCATTTTTAAACAATTAAAATTCCATAAAATACCTTGTCTTAAAATTGAAATTCCGCTATTATTTTCAGTATAAAAATTTTGCGAAAACAAACAATATTAGAGCAACTTATGCAGCGCCGCAAATTCTTTTTCGGACAAAATAAGAAATCGGTTTAAATTTAATTTTTAGATAAAGGGAGATTTATGATATGAAGGCTACAGGCATTGTAAGAAGAATTGATGATTTAGGCAGAGTAGTTATTCCTAAAGAAATCCGCAGAACTCTGCGTATTCGTGAGGGCGACCCGTTACAGATAACACTGACAAACGAGGATTCATTCTGCAAGGCAATGCTGAAATTAGGCGAAAGAATGGGAGTATGATATAAAAAGTGGTGCTGA
>SFZC01000065.1 GCA_004558955.1 bacterium
GGAACTTCGTACTATTCAGGCACAAAAGGCGTTTCGTCTTACGGTGTTGACAGTTACTACAACTACTCAGGTTTTCCGAGCGGTGCAGCCTCAATCAATTCGATTTACGGACTTGCAACAGGCGGAGCCTCTTCAATCCTTAGCGGTTGGGGCGGAAGTTCAAGTTTGAGCGGAACTGCGACAGGTTATGCGTCAAGTGTAAGCGGGCTTGCTGATATTTCAAGTGCTGCGGCGTACGGTATCGGTACCGGTTCTGGACTTGGCAAAATTTCCTCAAATATTGTAATGCCGTTTGCAAGTGCGGTTTCAGGTTTTGGCGGAATTTTGACTGCTATTTCACCTTATTTGGGTGTATATGGTGCAGGTACAACCGTTTTGGGTAACTTGATGCAGGGAACTTCCTCAGCGGCTTTGGCGGCTTATCAAAATGTTTCGGGTAATATTACAAATAGTGCCGATGTTATTTTATCTACAAAGGTTCGCAACATTGAAACCGTTTGTAAAATGCTTGATACGCAAGGTGACGTTGCCAAGAAAATGCTCAAAGAAGGTATTGAAGGCGACAGTAAAGCCATTCAAGATATGTAATATAAATTTTAAAAGAACCGTTAATTTGACGGTTCTTTTATTTTTAAAAATTTTTTGATAAAATTATTAAAGAATTTTTGAATTTGACCGTATAATAAAAAGAGAGAACCTCAGACCTATGTAAAGAAATGTTACGTTCTTGGGTGAAATTTAGCAATACTCCAAGAAAAAATGTTTTTAAATACATGTAGGTCTAAAGTGTAAGGAATTAAAATGTTTCGAGAAACTCTAGAACTATATCTGAAAAGAATCGCAGAATTCCTGATGTATGCAAAAAACTACATAATCAGAACAAATCCGATACAGGCTCTGTTCAATTCGATGATAGAAGGAATTAAAGATTTTTTGACGATTAAAAAGAAACTGAAAATGGCTCAATACAGATTGAACTATCACAGGCATCAACTGAACAAAATGGAACAGTTGATAGCCGAAAACAGTCAACACAGTTTCTTGCAAGGTACAAATCTAGATCAAAAAAGGTAGAAGGCGAAACATGGGTTTACTAATAGGTTTAATTAGGAAAAAGTTTTTGATACAGCAGAAATCGAACGCTTCCTGGAAGCTTATGCTTATTGCACAATCTATTGCGGGGGCTCAAAAAGCAGCAAACAACTTGATACAGGTTGGTACGGATTATAAAGCTGATTCAAAAATAGCAAAGCTTTTGCAACAGCGACAGTATGAAATGAAGGCGTTAGAAGACAAACTGACTCAGCAGAAAAGCACGCTTGAGCTTCAAATCAGTGAATATGATGCTGAAATCAAATCTTGTGACGAAATGATAAAGAGCAACGCTGAAAACTTATTCTCTTATAAAGCCGCTTAGAAGTTACTAGCGGGTTTGAATGAATAAGTTAATGATATCGTTCATTACGGCTGCTTGTCTTTGATAATTTTGTGCTTTAGCTTCCAAAATGCCGATTTGTTTGCGGTATTCAACAATACTGTTTTGGCATTCTTTTGAGTTTTGGGTAAGTGTTTCCTGTACTTGTTTAGCCTCTTGCAAAACACTTCCCATAGAAATACCGAGAGCTTCCATTGTTTGTTTAATGATTAATGCACCTGTTTGTTTGGAAACGCCCGCTGGTAATTTTGCGATAAGTTGTTTTAAAACCGAAACGTTGGCAGGGTATTCAAAATCATCTTGGGTTTGAACGTAAGATGACCCCAAATTTTGATTAAGACTTTGATTAAAAGCATTGTCTATGAAAGATTGAGGTGCAGAGTTTTGAGTTGCTGCTTGGAATTGAAGTTGAGATTTGATTTGCATTTGTCTTTCTGTCGGTTGGATAGAATTTTGCAAATTCGGCATTGTCGGCTTGCTGAAGCTTTGAGAATCCGAAAATCTAGTGTCATCAATAGTTGAATAATTTTCAACGGTGTAATCTTCAGTTTGCGGAACATTTTGTTCTTCTTGCAAGTCTTCTGTTTCAATTTCTTGCGGGTCTTCGCTGATAACAACATCTGCAGAAGCGTGGTCTGCGTTTTGCATTTTTAATGCTTCAACTATCTTTTTTCCAACTCCGTCATTCATATTTTCTATAGCCATCTTTTCCTCATTATAAATTTTAAATCAACTAGATTATATTAAAAACATGCTAATTTATCAAGAATAATTCGTAAATTTCAATCAAATAGTTTACGAATTATGAACTTGATAGGCGGTTTTCTTCGTGTTAAACTCTAATTTGAAAATAGTGGGGATTATTATGGAAACTATTGAAATAAATGAATTTAAAGATTTATCTTACGGTGAGAATATTCACCAACCGGCAGTGATTTCACCTGTTCCGGACGGTTTGGATTATGAAATTATGGGTGAAAATGACGATTTGGAATATTTGGACTTTTTGAATATGACAAAGGCTGTCGAGGTTTTGGCGGAATTTTTTGACGTAAGTGCTTGTTCTTTATCTAACGAAGCAAAATTATGTGCCGTTGCGTTGGGCATTTCGTCAGATGTAGCGTTTGGGAAAATCTTAGAAAATGACCCTGTATCAGTTGCAGGCGGGACGGTTTGTTTTAGTAAAGAAGTTACGAATGATATTGCTTTGCAACTGAAAGCGATGAAGGTTCGTAATGTACTGGCACCGTCTTATGACAAGGTTGCACTTGATTATTTAATTAAATGTACGGGACTTCATGTGATAAAAATTAAAAGTCCGTTACAAGAGCTTTTAGGATTTAATACAAAAGATATAAAAGTTACTCCGTTCGGGTATTTGATTCAAGAACAAAATACAAGCAAATTGACAAAATCTTCGTTTAAAGTTGCGGGTAAAATCAAACCTACTCAACAGTTGGCGGAAGATGCTATTTTTGCTTGGAAAATCGCAAAATTTTCAAAGAGTAAAGTTGCGGTAGTTGTTAAAGATTTGGCAACAAAAGCGATTGTTCAAGGGGAAAAGAACTTGGCGGATGCGGCAGAAAATGCTATGGATATTTCCTGTGAAAGCAGCAAAGAGTCAGTCTTGGCGGTTGATGGCGTAATTGAGCAGGAAGAAGTTATTAATGCGGCAATTCAAGGCAGAGTCGGACTTATTATTGAGGCCGGAGATTCTGAAAAAAGCGACAAGATTGTAAAACTTGCCGATAAATACAATATTTGTATAATAAATACAGGTATCAGAAATAACAGATATTAATACAAAAAGGATTGACCTATGGGAATTAAATCGTGGGACGAATATTTTTTAGATATGGCAAAAACTTGTGCATCACGTTCAAACTGCATAAGGGCTCAAGTTGGTGCTGTGATTGTCGGAGAGGATAAAAAAATCAAAGCAACGGGGTACAACGGAACTCCATCAAAGGTTGAATCGTGTTACGACAGAGGTGTATGTTACCGAATAAAAAATAATATTGCATCAGGTACAAAATATGAAACGTGTCGTTCTATCCATGCCGAACAAAATGCAATAATTCAAGCGGGTCAGGACAGATGTAAAGATGCAACGATTTACATTTGGGGACATAATTTTATTTGTATTCTTTGTAAAAGATTTATTGTTCAATCAGGTATAAAACATTGTGTTTTGAAAAAGGATGAAAATTCTCCGGTTGTAAGAGTTTCTGTTGAGGATATCAGGCAAGAACTCGAAAATCAACGCTAAAATATTTTGCATAATTTGCTTTTTATTACTTTATTATTAAATATAAGCTAGAAATAATCATACTTTTAGTTGATTTTTTGCTCTAAAAGTTGAAATAAAACATTATAATAATGTAATATAAGATAGAAAGGTAGTATTATGCAGAACAGTTATTTTCCAAAGTATGATTTGGCAAGCAGAATTCAACACACAAAATTTGACACGGGGTTTAATAACAGAAATCTTGTGAGAATGGAAAGTGTTGAGGCTCCTGAAACTCAGAATTTTAAACAAGTTTTTTCAGGGGTTGTTGAAGATTTGAACACGGAAATGAATGCTCCCGACAACTTGATGAAGGACGTAATGTCAGGGAATAAAAACGTTGATATCCACGATGTTATGACGGCAATGTCAAAATCTGAAATTGCGGTAAACGTTGCTACTCAGATGGTGGGTAAGGTTATCAACGCTTATGACAGAATTTCACAGATTTCTGTATAATTTTAACTTTCAAATTTTGTACAAAATATAAAAATATTCAGACAGTGGGACGGAAATGGATTTTAACAAAATATTAGAAAATAAACCTTTATTGTATGGTATTATCGGTGGTGTTGTCGGTCTGCTTTTGTTGGTCATTATTATTGTTGCTATTGCAGCAAACAGCGGTGGCGGAAAAAATGCAGATAACAACGCAAAAACCGTTGGTGATACAAAGCTTCAATCTAACGTTGACTTGTTGACAACGGATAATTTGGGAAAAGCGATTGAAATTCAAGCCTTGTTGGCAAGACAAGGTATCACAGTTGAACGACAACTGGACGGTACAAAATCAAAATTGATTTTGAATGCAAAAAACTGTTCTACTTTAACTAAAAAATGTACCGTAACAGATAGGGATAATGCGTTGATTGCGATTGTTCAAAGTGGCTTGGTTGACCAAAATGTCGGGTTAGAAATCTTTGATAAAGGTGATTTTACTTCAACAAAAGAGGACAAAAGAATTCGTCTTGCAAGAGCAATGAACGGAGAACTTGCAAGACTTATCAAACGTATCGGTAACGTTGAAAATGCGACGGTATTTATTTCTATCCCTGAAACTTCAACAATGTGGGATAACGAAGACAAACCGAGAACAGCAACTGTTCAGTTGGTAATTCCGACAGGTGAAAAGTTAGATCAAATGAAAATCAAAGCGATTACAAACCTGTTGTTGGGCAGTGTTTCGGGGTTGAAGGCTGAAAATATTGCGATTACCGATACAAACGGTAATACTTATCACAGTGTTATGGATGCAGAAGACGAAATGCTCCAAAAACTTGAAGAAAACGACAAATACATGCAACAAAAAATTTCCAAACAGTTAGACAGACTTGTGGGTCCGGGAAATTATGTTGCAACAGTCAGCACGTTTTTAAGACAGGCTCCTGTTGAAAAATTCTCAATCGAATATGACCCTGAGAAAAAGGCTTCCGTATCAGAGCAGTCTTTTAAAGAAGGCTTGGGCGATGAAACAAAAGACCAATCAAAAGGTGTGAATGCGGTCAGTACATATTTGCCGAACGGTTTACCTACAGGAGCTGCGGATTCAAGCCAAAACAGAACTTACTCAAGACAGGCAACCGAAACTCAATACGGTGTAACCAAAACTCAAACAAACGAATATATAAGACCTGGAGTGGTTGAAGATATTTCTATTGCGGTAACGTTAGACAGAAACAATTTACCTTCTGATACAACTTTGGAAGAATTGAAAGACTTAATTGCACGAGCAGCAAGTCCGAAGGTTACTGCTGCAAATGTTTCTATTGCGTTTACTCAAGGCAGTGACCCATATTTGACACCTGACAGACAGCAAACGACACCAACTCCTGACAAAACCGGTAATCCTTGGTGGTTGGCACTTCTTTTGACAGGCTTTGGTTTGGTAATTATTTTCTCTGCGATTTCATCAAAAGTTAAACGTATCAGGGAAGAAAATGAGGTCGAGGTTGAAAACTTGCGTCAAAGAGCGTTGGAACAAGAAAAACAACTTAATGATATCAATTCAAGAGCAAGTCAATTAACTCAAAGACAATCTCAACTTGCACAAGATTTGATAAATCAATCGCAACAACGTCAAGTGGTTTCAATTCCGCAATTTGATGAAAATCAGTTGATAGATTCGTTAGACAGATTGTCAGGTGAAATAACCGAAGATGCTGCGGATAAGATTAAGAGTTGGATTGAAGAAGGTACAAAAAGAGAAGGATAATTTTAAGTAATGGCTACAAAGGATTTTGATTATCAAAGTTTTGCCCAAAATCTTGCCCAACAGGCTCAAGAGATGGTGCCTCAAGATTTTAACGATTTCCAAAAACAATATGTCGTTAATACTTTGGGCAACTTTTCGATGCTGTCGGGTAAAGCCTTAGCAGAAGATGAAAATCTCCATTTTGATGCCGAACAATCCGTTTTGATTACTCAAATTATTGCGGAATGGTCGTTCCACAAATCTGTTGACGTTATTCGTTCGGGGATTCCTCAACAGTATTGGGACCCGATTATGCAAAAAATTGCATATACAATTTTTGAAATTGCAAAACAAACATTCTCTCAAGGTCTTCCGCAAGATAAAATTTTGGAATTGATTGAACACCATGTTAAGAAAACTTACGTTGAAGCAATTACCGAATTGAAAAATAAAGGTGCGATTGATGAAGGTTTGATGGAATTTGCAGCCTCTCAGTCAAATATGGACAAAATGGCTCAAGAGATGCAGCAGGAACAACAAGCTGTGGCTCAACAACAGGCAGATGGTGTTCCGCAAGATATTCCGCAACAACAGGTTGGTGCGGCAGGTGATTCGGTTGCTGCTCAGTTTCCTAAAGTTGATTCAAAAATCCTTAAACTTGCAACGGTTGCAATGTTGTTTAACAAAATGAAGCAGGATAAAGTTCAAACTATTTTGAATAAGTTTGAACCTGATGATGCTCAAACTGTAATTAAATTTATGCAAATGCCTGACTTGCCGCAAAGGGTAGGGGCTGCAAATGCGTTCAGGTGCTTGCAGGAGATTAAAACAAATCTTCCTAATACGACAGATTTAACTCCAAATAAAGTTGTATTAAAGTTAAGAAAAATTGCGACAAAATACTCTCGTAAAGAAATAGATACAATCCTGATAACCGAACGAATAGGGGTTAAAAGGCTTGTATTTAACGCATTAGAGGGTAATTACTATGACAAAATTCCGCCAAAGGTTGCGAGTATTGTTGCCACTCATTTATTTAATGGTGTATAATATTCTTAAATCATGATTATCAAGAAGAAACGAAAAGAACCGGTTGAGGAAGAGGTAGTACAGCAACAGGAAGAAGTTGTAGTGTCACCTGAGCAAGAAAATACAAATGAAAAGGCTCAGGAAAATTCTGTTGTTGAAAATTCTACTTCCAAAAAGCAAGAGGAAGAAATTGATTTATTTAATTTAGATAACATTGATTTCAAACAAAGGCAAGAACGTCGCAGAGGGGACAGACGGCGTGGTTTCAGACGAATTGATGACAGAAATTTAATTTCAAGAGCAAGAGAAGAAGCTAAAGCAATCAAAGAAGCGGCGGCAAAAGAAGGTTATCAGGAAGGCTTGAACGCTGCAGAATCCGAAATTGCCGATTTACGAGATGCAATAGGTAATTTCCTGAATGCAAAACAGGCGGTATTTGATTCTATTGCCCCTGATATTTTAGAAATAAGTCTTGAAATTGCTAAAAAAATCATTAAAAAAGAATCGGTTGAAGACTCTTCGATAATCTTGGAAAATATAAAAGATATTATGAACGGATTATCAAAAGAGGAAAAAAAGATTACCTTGAAGGTTAATCCGGCACAATGTGCAATGTTAAAACAAGAGGTTCCCGAGATTATTTCATCAAAAGGATTTGAGGCAACTGTTTCAATAATTCCAGATGAAACGATTATGGAAGGCGGTTGTATTCTTACTACGGCAAACGGAGTTATAGATGCAACGATAGAATCTCAATTATCAATAATCAGTGAGGTATTGAAAGAACTATAATGGCAGCACCGGCAGGAGGAAACAGAAATGTATTAAGTGAAATAGCAATGGCACTTTTTGTGCTGTTCTTATTAATTATCCTGCTTTGCGAACTCCCGAACTGGGTTATTAATGTTTGTATTTGTTTGAATATTACACTCGGTATCGTGCTATTGATGTTCGCCTTGTATGTTCAAAGAACTTTGGAATTATCATCATTTCCGTCAATTATCTTGGTTGGTACAATGTTCCGCTTGGTATTGTCCATTGCTTCAACCCGTTTGATTTTGTCAAAAGGGGAAGCCGGTGAGGTAATTCATGCTTTCGGTGAGTTCGTAACAGGCGGTAATATGATTGTCGGCGGTGTAATTTTCCTTATTATTACGGTTGTACAGTTCATGGTAATTACAAAAGGTGCCGAACGTATCGCCGAAGTATCTGCACGTTTTGCTTTGGACGCTATGCCCGGTAAACAAATGACTATTGATGCGGACTTTAACGCAGGGTTGATATCACCTGAAGAAGCGACACAAAAACGTGAAGACTTATCAAGAGAATCAAGTTTGATGGGTTCAATGGATGGTGCCATGAAGTTCGTAAAAGGTGATACTATTGCAGGTATTATTATCGTATTGATTAACATTATCGGCGGGTTATGCGTAGGTTGTTTGATGAACCAAATGCAGGTCGGTGATGCTGTTCAAAAATATACGGTATTAACAATCGGTGACGGTTTGGCATCTCAGGTTCCGTCTTTGCTGATGTCAATCGCAGCAGGTATCTTTATGACCCGAGCTTCGGCAGCAAGCCCTTCTTTGGGTGCTGACGTTGCTTCTCAGATTACAAGCAAACCTTATGCCTTGTTCTTTGCTGCAGGTTTCTTGCTCTTGCTTGGCATAACAGGTCATACTTGGTTTTGGCAAGGTACTGGCTTGCCGCCTTTGCCGTTCTTTATTTTTGCGATTGCGTTGGGAGTTTTCGGCTTCCAAGTATTGATAAATGCAGATGTCCAATCACAGTTGGGACAGTTGGAAAATGTCAGACAGAATATGCAGGATTTGGTTAACCCTAACAGAATGTATGAACGTTTGGGGGTCGATATTTTGAGTTTGCAGGTAGGTTCCAATTTGCTTGTTATTGCGGACCCAGATCAGGAAGGTCAGTTGCTTGCAAAAATCGCTGCTTTACGTCAAAGGGTTACGGATGAACTCGGTTATATTTTGCCAAACATAAGAATTATGGACTCTTCGGCACTTGATGCGAATGAATATATGATTTCAATTCGTGGTAATACTGTTGCGACAGGCTATGTTTACCCGGGTAAATTTATGGTAATTGCCGATCAGTGGGATTCTATGAAGAAGGAAGTCCCTGAGGATGCGATTATCGGTATTGACCCGACATATCAAACTCAGGCATATTGGATTTCTGGCGATGATGCGAAGGCTGCAAGACTTGTTACTGCGGTTGATGCGACAGATGTTATCGTTACTCACTTACAAGAATGTGTAAGAAAACATGTTGATGAAGTTATGACAAAAACTGACGTGTTAAAACTTATGGAACTTGTGCGTTCGCAAGATCCTACGCTTGTTAATGACCTTGTTCCGACGATTATTTCAACAAGTGACTTGAGAAAGATTTTTGTAAACCTTATTAGAGAAAAAGTTTCAATCAAGGATATTATATTTGTGTTTGAACGACTTTGTGATTACGCAAGATTTTCAAAAGAACCTGATATTTTGTCAGAACGTTTGAGGGCGGCTTTAGGTCGTCAAATTTGCTTGGCGAATGTTCAGGATGATAAAGTTTTGTATGCGTTGACCTTGTCACCTGATTGGGAAAAGATTTTGGACGACAGTTGTCAAAGAACAGAGTTGGGAACAATGTTTTTACTTAATCCGATGCAGGTTCAGGAATTGATTGAAACGACTGCTACAACATTGTTGAGGGCTCATCAAACTTGCGGAAGACAGCCGGTTATTTTGTGTTCTCCGAGAATCAGATTGCCGTTGTATCAGTTGTTGGAACGCCATATTCCGACTGTTGTCGTAATTTCTTATTCCGAATTGATTACGGATATCAAGGTTGAAGCGATTGATTCAATTGGCGATGCTTATATGGCTGAGTAAAAGGATAGTTTGTGATGAAAAACTTGATTTTAGGTTTAATAAAAATTTATCAATGGTTTTCTAAATTTACTCCGTCAGTATGCAGATTTACGCCAACATGTTCCGAATACACAAAACAGGCGATAATGAAATACGGACTTTTCAAAGGCGGTTGGCTGGGCATTAAAAGAATTTGCCGCTGTCATCCGTGGAACCCCGGCGGCTACGACCCCGTTCCGTAAGAGGAAGAGTTGATATTGTCGGTTGGCATTGCTATGCCAACTGCGTTAATTTACTTTTCATAAACTCAAAGTGTTTTTTAAGCCTTTCAG
>SFZC01000246.1 GCA_004558955.1 bacterium
GGCTGTACCGTGAATAATCTAGGATAATCTTTATAATCTAGCTCAAACGTTCTAATGGCTGCCTCTCTGTCAACAATTATTTGCAATTTTGAGATAATAGGATCATATTTAAATATAGCCTTTTCAAATGCCTTTGCCTGCATTTTTTGCAACAAATTCTTTATTGCAATCTCCACCAACATTTTATCATTAGGTGGCTCATGTATAGCCTCTGGTTTTTCATAATCCACGAAAAAACTGTTATCACAACTGTTACATATATAAAAAAATGTTCCTGTCTTATTAATTCCACTCTTTTGTTCAAAGAACTCAAGATTATCTACTTTATTTTTATTGTATAAGTATCCATCTTTGCTAATAGTCTCCAGGATCATTCTTGGAACACTATGTGAATTACATGTTTTTCCAAGTGGTCGTCCACATAGTGGACATTTGACAGGTTTAATCCTCTTTTTGGCATCTTTAATTCGTTTATTAACTGATTTTTTATGATTTATCATCCAATTTATATCCATTCCCCACTTCCCCTTTTATGGCATCTCATATTATGCAAACCACTTTTAAATGTGTTAATCACCCACCCCCAATCACGCTGAGGAATAGTAAAATGCCAATCGCGCTAAGTATAATCAAAAAATATCCAACCCCAGTACAATATTAGAGAATTTATTCGGTACACTTTGTGGTATACACCGAGTTCTTAAAACTAGGAGAAAAAGGACAATGATCAACACCACTGTTGCAATTTTAACGACTTGGCTTAACCCATTTTTCTTTTTCATTTTTTTCATTCTTTCCATAAAGTTTAAATTTATTGATTTATTTGTTAAAAAATACACTATTGGTTTGCAAAGTTCCTAATTTCTATTAATTTTGCCTCAATCTCACTTATCTCTTTTTGAAGGGAAGCTTTAGTTATGTCAATTGCCGGTTGAAATATATTCATATTCCCTTCAAAATGGTTAAACTCATTAAGAAGTGTTTTCCTACTTGTAAAAAATACACGGAACTCTCTCATTTTCTCATAGTTTGGATCTGCAGTATTTTGGCACCTAAATGCTTGCTGAATTATTTGATTTAGCATTGTCATATTGTTTGGATGAAGATTAAAAATATCAACCAATTCTTTCTCTACTTTCATACGAAGATGATAGTATACAAGTGTCTGCTCTAACGTATCTGCAAGTAACGGGAAGCATGTTTTATCCAATATATCTAAATTCCTACTATCGATTCCTAGGATATCTGTAACGCCAATAATTTCTTGTCCATCAAAAACATCCCCAAAAAGTTTATTATAAATTGGAACTACATCTAAACTACCGGTACCATACCCATGCATAATACCAGATAACAATCCATAATAATCCTCTGGATCCAAGCATATATGGGCATATCCACGTATAAACGGAATCATCGCCATAAGAAACTGCTTTTTATTATGAATGGCATTCTTTAATTCATCATTCTTATTTTGAAAAAGGGAAATCAAATGATGAAGATTAATTAACAATTCCTTTTCTCGTCCAGAAACAGAAATAAATCCATTTTCGCCCTCATACACATTATTCAAAATATAAAGATTAAAACAATTATTTAGTTGAACATCTAATAATCGGATTAAGTCCGTGTTGTGTGTAAGAATAATCTGTTTCTTATTTTCCAAAAACTTAATAATACAAAATGCTATTTTGTTTTTGTATACAGAATCAAAACTTGAAATTGGATCATCCATGACAATATATTCTTTATCTGAGTGTCTTGCTAGAAGCAACTCAAATGCCAGCGAAATAAAGTTTTGTTCCCCTGTACTAAGTTCCATTTCGTTACGTTCCATACCAAGTAAATCCTTATTTCCTAGTTTCAATTTATAATTTCTGTCATTTTCTTCATCCCTGACAATCGTAATATCTTTTCCAATATTTTCATTTATCACATTTTCAATAAATAGAAGTTCTTCTGTATCAAGCTGTGGTTGCATTTCAACCAATTGTGCATATTCGTCAAAAATTTCAAAAAATCTAGTACCATCAAAGCAATGAAATAGTTCATTTACCATTTCATTGCATATATTATTAACATATCTCGTTATTTCCTGTTGCAATTCAATCAACTCATTTACGCTTTCTCCCGCAATAAACGCACCTACAATTTTTTTGATATGAGTTGGATTACCACCACCCGGCAGGCACATCGATATTATCCGGCTGATGATGAAATATGTCCACGCAGTGAAAGACAGG
>SFZC01000066.1 GCA_004558955.1 bacterium
AAACCCCTGAAGCAAGGGCTAAAATTTTGTCATCAACTTTATCAACTTTTTTGATAAGTTCTGCATTCGGGTTGGTTTTTGGGTTGTCACTATAAAGTCCGTCAATGTCTGACAGGATAATCAACAAATCCGCATCAAGTTCACTTGCAACAAGTGCTGAAAGTTTGTCGTTATCCGAGAAACAAACCTGCATATCTTCTTTGACATAACGCAAAGCAACATCAAGTGTTGAAACCGTGTCATTTTGGTTGATAACCGGAATTGCACCGAGTTCAAGCAATTTGTTTAACGTTGTTCTAAGACTCAAATATCTTTCACGCACCGAAAAATCGTCTTCTGTCAATAAAATCTGTGCGGCAATTAATCCGTAGGTTTCAAATCCGCTTTCATAAATTGACATCAATTTACCTTGTCCGATAGCGGCACATGCCTGTTTCAAGGCTGTTCCCTGCGTGTCCTCAAGGTTTAATCTTTTTTTACCCAGTCCGACCGCACCTGATGTGATTACGATAACTTCTTTTCCTGATTTTACGAGGTGTGCAATGTCTTCGATAAAGGTGTAAACTCTCGGCAATGATACATAACCTTCATCATTTCTCAATACATTTGTGCCAAGTTTAATTACTATACGTTTTGCGTTTATAAAATCAAGTCTGTTCATAATTATTTTCTAACCTTATTTTCATTTCCCGAAATTAGTCTTTTAATATTTTCTCGGTGCAAGAAAATTACATAAAGTGCAGCGATTACGGCATAAACAACATAAGCAATCGGAGCCTTCAAAAACCACATAATAAACGGTGCAATGGCAAGTGCAATAATTGAACCCAATGAAACGTATTTAGAAATCCAAGTTATAATGCCCCAAATTGCTGCAACGCTCAAACCTGTAATCCAGTTAAGAGCAAGCAAAGTTCCGACTCCGGTTGCAACAGATTTTCCGCCCGTAAATTCCAAAAATACTGATTTGCTGTGACCTAAAATTACAAAAATTGCAGCAAGGACAGGCAAAATTCCCGTATTGAACAAGAACGGGTGAATTAGTCTTAACTGAGCCAAATATACAGTGAAGAATACTGCAGCAATGACAGGAATAACGCCTTTTATCGCATCAAGTAGCATTACAATAAAGAACCAAAGACTGCCCATTACACGCTTAACGTTTGTAGCTCCCGTTGAACCCGAACCGATTTTTCTGATATCTTCCCCTTTGAAAAGTTTAACAACAATATATCCTGTCGGGATAGAACCGATTAAATATGCACCGATTGCGACAATCAAAAGTTCTCTCACCATTTCCATATAATTATAATCCATTTTATTCTCCTCTTGTTTTTACCAAGTATAACATATTTTTAAATTTTAGTTCAAATTATTTCAAAATCAGTTTGAAACATAAATTTTCAATGACGGTTTGCAAATTCATCGGTTTTGACAACGTTAATTGCCTTAGTGCATCTTCCGTAATTCTCAAATCCTCTGTTAATCTGTAAAACAGTTTTTTATTTGACAAATTATTTTTCAAAATTTCTGTCATGTAATTTTGCATTTGGGTCAGAATTTCTACCGCACCGTGTTCTGAAATCAGGTTCAAAATTTTGTCTTCCAGCTCGATAACCTGATTTCTGTCGGTTGTCCAATAGTTTGAAAATACGCCTTCAACAAGTGCAAAATCGTTGTTAATCTCTTGCGTTGCGGGTACAAAAAAGGATTGTGCTCTGGAAACAACGGTAGAAATTACATCGGTTTTGTCTTTTGTTAGAAAGATAAAGGTAGTATTTTTCGGCGGTTCTTCAAAGGTTTTTAAAAGTGCGTTTGAAGTTGCTTCAGGAAAATTCAACTGATTTAGCGGTAACAAATTCCCGTCTTCATCTCTGTCACAAAAGATGTAAACTCTGTGATAATCACTTGTTACAGCAAGTTCATTGATAATCGCTTTTGCTTGGTCGATATTGATATTTTTTTTGCCTTTTGATGAGTCCTCATCATCGGACGAACTTTTGCCCGATTCTTTAAAATCAAGTCTTGTGTAAATTTTTACCGCCGGGTGAGTTTGTTCCCTAATCCAACGGCAGTTTAGACATTCACAGTTTTCGGATTTGTCCTCTTTACAATTCAATAGTCTTGCAACTTCTAATGCCAATTCACATTGAGTTGTTGTATCAGAACCCCAAAACAGCAAACAGTGACTTATGTTTTTATTGCTGTCGGTTATTCCGTTTTTGAAATATTCGGTCAATTTTGGAACTTTTTGTATAATAGAACTATTGTAGTAAGGCATATTCCACCTCTCTCTCCACTTCTAAGGCGGATTGCCCGGTTTTAATTTTGTATTCTGCCATTGTGATATTTTCTTTTAATTTTACAAGTTTTTTCAGTGAAACATTTTTGATTTTTTGAGTTTCAATTTTTGCACGGTACGGGTGCATATTGAACATTTTTGCAATCTCATCGGGTGAATATTTTATTGATGCCGATTTAATTTGTATTTTATTTCTGATTAAAGTTTGCAAAACGGATAAAATTTCAAGCGGGTGTTTTTTTGATAATAATTTGTGATATTCTTCTAAGGCTTTTGATAAATTTTCGTTTATCAAAAAGTCTGCAAAGGTGAAAATATCTTCATTAATTACACAAATTTCTTTAACCATTTCTTTTGTGGCGGGTTTGTCACCTGCAAAAATTTTCAGTTTTTCAAGTTCGGAATCCAATAACCTCAAATTTGAACCAACTTGAAGCAACATTGTTGATGCAACTTCGTCAGAAATTTTCAAATTCTTACTTTTCGCCTGTTGCTTAATCCAGCCCTCAAGCTCTGCGGTTTTGTAGGACGGAATTTTGGTAAACTCTTTTGAGTTATATTTTGAAAAAAGTTTGAATAATTTTTTACGCTTGTCGATTTTTTTCTGACTGTCCTCAGGAATTGTTGCAACAAGAATTACATCAAGGTTTTCACTGCAATTATCCAAAGCTTCCTGTATTTGTTTCAGTTGCTTTTCATCAAAAGATTTATCTTCGGATTTCCCGCAAAGGTACTTAAGGCAGTTAATTTCAATTAACATTTTGCCAAACATCATCGGCTGAGACTTTAGTGCGGCGATAAAATCGGGATATTTCGGGTTGTTGAAATATTTATAACTCATTTCAATAAAATTTTTGTCAAGTTTATCTTTGAAATTCTTGACCTCTTTTGAAATATTAAATTCTTCGTCCCCATAAAAGAAATAAATCATACGATAATTATAGCACAATAAGGCTAAAAACTTATTTGTAATTACCGATTTTTATAAATTGAAACAAAATATATTGTTTTTTATTTCCTTTTGCTCGAATTTTGAATAATGTAATTCCAAACAATTTGAAGCGATAATTTTTGGGTTCGTGTGAAGAAATAATAATGTTATGGCCTTTTATAAATTTGTTCGCTTTTTCATGTGCGTATTTGTTGTCGGTTAATACTTTCTCATTTTTACAACTGATGATAGAATTTTTCCTTCTCCAATAGTGATAAAATACTTTCGGAACAACCGTCATTTTGTCCGTATAATACAAAATTTGCGGAGTAAAAATGCAATCTTCAAAATATCTTCCTTCTTCAAATTTCAAGCCGAGAGTTTTTAATTTTTCGGTTTTATAAATTTTATTCCAAACGTAAGAAAGTTCGGGAACGTCACAAAGTTCAAATTTTAAATCAATGTTATCAGTTGTTAAAGTTTTGTCAAAAGATAATTTTATGTTTTTGTTGTATTTATGTTGTCTTATTATTCCGCCAACGGCAATGTCTGAATTTGTTGAAATTGCTCCATTGTAAAGACTTTCCAAAAAGTTTTTATCAAGCCAATCATCAGAATCTACAAAACTTATGTATTCACCTGTTGCATTGTTTATTCCCAAATTTCTTGCACAAGATACTCCTAAATGTTCTGTGTGAAAAATTTTTATACGACTGTCTTTTTGCGAAAATTTTTCTAAAATTTCAGATGAATTATCCGTTGAACCGTCATCTATGCAAATAATTTCAAGATCTTGCAAGGTTTGTTCTACTATGCTATCCAAACATCTTTCTAAAAATTTTGCTGTGTTATATACGGGAATAACAACAGATATTTTTGTCACTTTTTCTCCTTTACTACATGCAACAGATAGTCTTTTCTATCTTTTTTCAAAGTAATACAAATATATTATACATGTATAACTGTTAATTTCAATATATTTATACAAGTATTGCAATGTTATTAAATCTGTAAAAACAAATTAAAATTATTTTTGAAAAAGGAAGATTTTATGAATTTAAAAGAAAATCTTGGCAAAAGTATTCAAAAATACAGAAAATTAAATAATCTTACGCAAGAAAAACTTGCGGAAATTGTCGAAATAGAGATTAACAGTATCAGTTCGATTGAGCGTGGACGATATTTCCCCTCACCCGAAAATCTCGTCAAAATTTCAACAGCATTAAATGTTTCCCTATCGGATTTGTTTAATTTTTCTGAAAAAACGACTTGTGAAGATTTTGAAAAAGAAATTATTTCAAATTTGTCCTTGTTGAGAAACGATAAAACAAAACTTGGTGCGATTAATTCGTTTATAAAAAGCATTTTGACGATATAAAATTATTAAACAATAGGTAAAAATCGTTTTTCTGATAGCAGATGAGCAAATCAGATTTTCTTTGATAATCAAGTTTTATACAGATTTTGGATTTAATATTTTGTTTATTTTGATATGGCAAGGGGTTAGAGGCATGCCGGCATGTAAAATTTTCTTGACTATGCTTGAAATATTATCTAATCGGGCATGCCCGATAGGGGGATTTTGAAAATATTTTACAATACTTAATACTTTTTGAAACCATGCAAAACCATGACAGGTCATGGTTTTAAGACCCATAAAAGGCTGAAATTCATGTCATGACATGAGATTACAACCTATTGACCCGCAAAACTCGCTCAAATTCTGCGTTTTAAGAGTTCGTTACAAAACTTAATAACGACATGTTCCAACCTTGAAAAATTCCCCTTATTTTCTATAATTAAATTATGGGGTCGGAAATCATTGATACACCGACCTTAGGGGAGATTTAAAAATATATCCGTGAGGATATCGACTAGATAGAAGAACAATAAGTGGAGATTTTATAAATTGTTTAGAAGTAGGGATATGGGAAGAGCAGTTGCTGTAAGACGTTGGACCACAACTGCATTGGAATGTTACAAAAGAGGTTGTAACTGTGAAGGTTGTTTTTACAGAGATTTTTTCAGTGCATCATCTCAAAAATGTCAAATGAAGGCTTCTGTGCTTGAATTGGTAAGAGTAATCGGTGCTCCTGACGTGGAATTACCTCAATTTTTAGCTGATGAATAGAAAATACCCTTTAAATTTTCATCAAAGTGTGTTATACTGACAAAGCAGTATTTTAATTGGAGGTTTTTAGATGTACATTCATGTAAACGGCAGAAACATTGAAATCACAGATGCTATCAAGGCGTATGTTAAAGAAAAAATCGGCAAAGCAGCAACTCACTACGACCAAATTCAAGGTATTGATGTTGTTTTGTCCGTAATTAAAAATCCTTCTGCAGAAGGTAAACATATTGCTGAAGTTACTTGTAAAACTAACGCAGGCAGCATTCGTTGTGAAGAAGCAGCAGAATCTATGTACGCAAGTATCGATATCTTAGCAGACAAGTTAGCAAGACAAATTACTAAGCTTAAAGACAAAAACCTTTCTTCTGATAAATCTTCTATCCGTACAGAAGTTCAAAAAGAAGAAAAAGAAGAAGTTGAAGTAATCAAAGCGATTGAAGACTAATTTTCGGTTAAGTAAACATTATATCGAAATTTGAAATGCAAAATTAATAATAAAAACCGTCGTAAGTATGCGGCGGTTTTTAGCGTAAATATAATACAAATTTTCAAAAAATTCTATTTAACTTTCCCTCTCAAAAGTAGTGTTAATGCGGCAATACATGCTGTCATAACGGCCGAAACAGTACCCATTATGCCGGCTGAAATCATACTTTTCTTATTTAAATCTTTTTTCAATTCATCAACGGTAATTTTTCCGTCCCAAAGTGTTCCGTCAGGTTTGCGACCGCCAATACTGATTACGCCGTCTTTTGCTTTTGTGGACGCCATTTTTACTGCAACGTTATTTGCTTTGGATTGTAAGTAATAAGAACCTGCCGCACCGCATAGTAAGCCTGCTCCGGTCATAATTCCCATACATTTTCCGACACCTGCCATTATAGTTACCTCCTAACTGACTTAATTGATTTACTTTCATTATAAAACACTGTTTTGAAAAATTTTGCCAGTTTATTAAAAAGAATTAACATTCCGACTTTACCCGAAGGACTACTTGCTTTTTCTACTTGATGACTTATGATAAAAGGGTAAAGTTTTCTTAATTAAGGGTTTTAAATAATTTGTTAGTAGGGTAAAATAAGTTTATGGCAACTGAGGAAAAATTATATTCGGACATTCCGCCGACAAAATTAAGGAATAAAGAGGAGAAATTTAAACCGGCAAAAACCAACAAATTTTGGTTGACTATTGCCAGCCTATTTTTCTTCAATATGCTACAAAACAGATTTTATGCTTTTCGTTACAATGGGGTAGAAAATTACACTGAGCGTGATAGTAAATATCCTACAATTTTGTTTGCACCGCATTGCAACTGGTGGGACGGAATTGTTTTGTACAACACAACACACAGAATTTGTCACAAAGAAATTCGTTTAATGGTTGAAGAATTAAATCGTTTCCCGTTGTTAAGACGTGGCGGAGCATATTCTGTTAACAAAAAATCCGCTCAATCTGCAATGAAAGCTTTGCAATATTCTGTTGATTTGTTAAGTGATTTGAGAAACGTTCTTTGCATATTCCCGCAAGGAATTATCAGACCACCTCATTTCAGACCATTCAAATTCCAAACAGGTTTGACATATATTGCACAAAATGCGGTTAAACGTTACGGCAAAGTGAATTTAATTCCGTTGTCTATTGATTACTGTTTCTTGAGAGATAACAGACCGGAAGTTATTGTGGATTTCGGCAAACGAATTGAATTGACGGATGCGAATATTGACCGTAAACATTATACCGAATTTTTGGAAGCAAAATTGACGGAAACTTGTGATGAACAGTTTAAAAATATTTCGCAAGGCGATATTGACGATTACAAAATTTTGTTTAAACAACACTTAAAATGGTACAGACGAATTGAGCAACGTCTAAAAAGCATTGATTTGCCTGATGTCTCAAGTGTGTAAATATTTATTACAAAAAAGCTCTTTCGTGAAATTCTTACGCATATAAATTTTTTATATATGTAAGAGATTATACACAAGGAGAGTTTTTTTATGAGTGAACGTGTAGATGACATAAAATCAATTGATGAACTGAGAAAAGCACAAGCTGCCTCTCAAATGCAGGGCATGAGTGTTGCAAATTATAGCCAATGGGAGCAAGTTTTAGAAGATTTAGAAACTGCCGGAATACAATCCACCGGTAGTTATGAAGGTGATGTAAAATTACACGAGCAAGTTATCGAAAAAATCGAAGCATATATTCAGGAAACCCAAGAGGCTCAACGTCAACAAGAGATGAAGGCTCAAAATAATGATGTCACAAAGGTTAATGAAAAAACTTCTAACGATTCCGAGCAAGGTTTAAAAGCAAATGTTGCAAATGCAACAAGTTCGGTGATTATGGCAGATTATATGAAATATTATCACATGCTTTAGTCAACATTATTTTTCAAATGCGGTAATCTGAAAAATCTTGCAACAAATACTGCACGACCGACAAATCTGTCACGTTTCAACGTTCCCCAATAACGGCTGTCTAAAGAGTTTCCACGATTGTCACCCATCATAAAATAACTGTCTTTAGGTACGATAATCGGACCGCATTTTGCTACGGTATCGCTCATTAGCATAAAATCGCTGACTTCACCCTGTTTAACGCATGGGGTGTAGTCATAAACGCTTTTTATATAATCTTCTTCGTATTTTTTGTCGTTGACGTAAACGTATCCTGCACCGTCTTTTTCAAATTTGATTTCGATTTTGTCACCCGGAAGCCCTACAACACGTTTGATGTAGGCAACATCTTTGCACAAAATTCCCGTCAATCTTGATAATAACGGTAGCGGACTTCTTGATAATTGAGTTGATGGTGGGTAAAATACCATAATATCGCCACGTTTTGGAGTTGTGAAAAATCTTGAATATCTTTCAACAATAATTCTGTCACCTTCAACAAGTGTCGGGTTCATTGAGCCTGACGGAATCCAACGGATTTCGCAAACAAAAAATCTTATAACAATAACCATTACAAGTACAAATACAACGGTTTCAATGATGTCACACAAAGAGCTTTTTTTGTATTCCGCATATTTGGGTTCAAAATCATCTAAAAAAAGTTGAACTTTCTCAGGTAATTTCGTTCTTAGCTTTAGCCAAAATGCTGCTTTTTTTTCATTGATACTGTTTTTATAATTTTCCCATATTTCGTTTATTTTAGACATTGTTTAAAAGCTCCAAACACCTGTATAATGCCGAACTGTAACTGTTTTCAGGCAACAATTCCAATTCTTTTTTGGCTTGTTCTATATAATTATTTAACAAACCCTTAGTTTTTTCAATACCGGAAGCATAATTATCCGCTTCTGACCCGAAAATTACCGGAGCATTGTAAATTCCCGCCTCAATATCGCTGTTTGTCGGTTTGGACTTATCTGTTTCTATCATATTCAGTAAATCATCACGAATTTGGAAGGCTATTCCGATAGCAAGTCCCAATCGGCTCAGGCTTTTTAAATCATAGTCAGAGATTGTATCAGCTGTTGCACAGGTTAAAAATGCGGTTTCAAACAGATATGCGGTTTTGTTTTTTGTTTTTTCTATATAATCCTCAAGAGTTCCTTTTTGGAAGCGAGCATAATTTTGTTTAACTTCTCCGACACACATATTTTTTATTGTTTGTGAAAATTGTTTTGTGATTTCGACATTAGCGATTTTGCATAATTTTTCAAGAGCAACGGAAAGCAAATAATCACCAGAAATTACCGCCAATTTTGAACCAAATTCAAAAGATAAAGTCTTTTGCCCACGTCTTAGCGGGCTTTCATCAATAATATCATCGTGAATTAAAGACGCATTATGGACGATTTCAACTATCGATAAAACCTCTAATTGCTCATTATTTAAACTCTTTCCGAGTGCTTTTATGTATAAAATCGGTAAAACTTCTCTGAGTCGTTTCGATTTCCCAAGTAAAAATTTTTTCAAAGACGAATTTAAAGGTTCGGACAGAGAAATATTTTCAACCATTTTTTGTTCGACAAGGTCGATTTCTGCCGAAACTGATTGTTTAATAACTTGATACTCCTGTTGAAAACTCATTTTATTTAACCTTTTGCAGTTTCAAATAATTAACCTTATCCCAACTCAAATCAATATATTGAATTTTGCTGTCAACATCTGCGATTTGCGGAAGAATTGTATAAATACGTTTAATTCTTTCATAAACCGTGCTGTCTAAAACGCCCAAGCGGATATTTATTGTATGAATTTTGACAAATACATCGTTAGGGTTGCGAATATCAATATATTCTACTTTTTCGTTAGAATATGTTTCAACATCTTTGACTATGTGTTCAATTTCTTTAATTTTTTTGACCGAAATATCGTTTTTCATTCCTTTTGGGGTTGTCAAAATTTTCAAAACATCTTTATCGGGAACATTCATATAGCGTTTGTTTGTAACCAAAACTCCGTCTGAGGTCAGAAACGCAACAGGTTGTGCTTTCAGGTTTGTTTTTATTAATGCAATAGGAGTTCTTTCCCTGACAATAATTTGCAATCTTGCAGGGAAACCATAACGTCTGACATAAACTTTTTTGATTACGGGAAGTTTGTAAATCTGACGCATTATCGGGCGAACGCTCACGAAAAATATCGGTAATTTTTTTACTTTAACATCTTTCAAAGAATTATAAATAACATAGTCGGGAATGATTTTATTATTCATAATTTCGATATTATCGGTAGGTTTTTTAAAGGTGTCTGACGGCAAATACCATTGCGGAAGTTTCAAGATAAAATAACAACCGACAAGCAACAAAACTTTTACGTCTTACGGAATGTTTACCGTAGGTGAATTCGTCTTCAAAGTCGTCATAATTATTGCTTGTTGTGTTGTTATTATTCTCGAAATTTTCAAGCATTATTTGTTAAGTCCTGCACCGTTCATAATAATTTGTACCAAATTGTCATAACTTATGCCCATAACCTTTGATTGAGCAGGCAAATCACTTGTTGCAGTCATTCCAGGTGATGTGTTAATTTCAATCACATAAGGAATGCCGTCTTTACTAATCATGAAATCAACTCTTGAAAGTCCTCTGCAACCTGCTGTTTCGTGTGCCAATACTGCAATATGTTTAACTTTCTTGGTCATTTCTTCGTCTAATTCGGCAGGTAATACAAATTCTGACATTCCCGGAGTGTATTTTGATTCAAAATCGTACCATTCGTTTTTTGGTCTGATTTCAAGGATTTCTGTCGGAATATTTTTGCCGTCTTTTTCCAAAACTCCGACAGTTACGAATGCTCCACTGATAAATTCTTCAATCAAAACATCATCATTATATTTTATAGCAGCATTATAAGCATCTTCCAATTCATCGGGTGTATTAACTTTTGTCATACCAAAGCTTGAACCTTCAGAAACAGGTTTTGTAAATACAGGATATTTCAAATCCTTAGTCATTTCTTTAACGTCTTCACCTTTTCTGACAAAAACTGATTTTGCCAAAGGAATTTCAGGGTTAGTTGCCAAAATTCTCTTGGTATATTCTTTATTCATACAAATTGCGGAAGACATAACCCCGCAACCAGTGTAAGGAATTTGCAAGATTTCCAAAACTCCTTGAATGCAACCGTCCTCACCGTATTTTCCGTGTAAGGCATTATAGGCATAATCATATTTTCCGTCTTTTAATTTTTGTGCAATATTTTTGTCAACTTCAACAAGTTCGGCATTTTTAAACCCTAATCTTTGCAATGCATCAAAACACCCTTTTCCGGAACGTCTTGAAACTTCGGCTTCCGAAGACAAGCCTCCGCATAGTACGGCAATTTTTGAATTTTTATCTATTTTACTTTGTATAGTATCTTGCATAATTCTTCTTCCTTCTTGTTATTTCCACCCAAAAATCTTATTTCGGGTTCCAATTCTATACCATATTTTTCTTTTACTTTTGAATATAAATCAAACATTAATGTCAAAACTTCTGTTGAAGTTCCCTTGTTATTGTTTACGATAAAGTTTGCATGATTTTCCCAAACCTTAACCCCGCCACAGGACATACTTTTTGCTCCGATTGTTTCAAGTAATATGCCTGCCGATTCCCCTTGCGGATTTTTGAAAATACTGCCACAATTCGGTAATGCCAAAGACGGTTGGTGTTCTTTTCTGAACTTCAAATTTTGAGCCATTTGTTGTTCGATTTCTTCTTGCGGTTTCGGGGTTAGATTAAATTCCGCTTGCAAAACAAGGATTTTCTCGTCCTGACATCTTGAATGACGATAACTGAAATTCATCTCGTCTTTTGTGAATTTTACAACTCCTTTACCTTCTACAAATGCGGTTATGGAAACCAAAGTGTCGCTGATTGCCTGAGAATTTGCCGAAGCGTTCATACAAACCTCACCACCGACAGCCCCCGGAAATCCTATCATAAACTCAAGTCCCGACAATCCCGCTTTGCAAACTTCTTGCGAAAGTTTCGGACCTTTTACACCCGCATCTGCAAGGACATGATTTTCGTCAATGACAATGTTTTTCATTTTTGTTGTCAAAATTATTCCACCAGCATATCCGTCAGAAGAAATCAAAGTGTTAGACAAGTTTCCATAGACGGGTAAATTGGGATTTTGGGTCAAAATCTGTTCAATTTCGGACAAATTTTCAGGGAAAAAAACCTCGCAAATTCTTCCTCCGATTTTAAAGGAAGTCAAATTTTTTATATCAAAGTTTTTTTCAGCCTCAATGCTCATTTTTAAACCTTATTTTTGCATAGTGTCATCAATTCTTTGCCCAAGTTTGTAATTGTTCCCGCACCAAGTCCGATAACAACGTCACCTGATTTTAGCGTAGGTAACAATTTTTCTGCAACCTCGTGCATGTTGCCCGTAATGTTTTCACAAGGAATATCAATTTTTTCTTTCAATTCGTTTGTGAAAGCAAGAGAATTAACTCCGTCAATCGGGTCTTCACTTGCTGCAAAAACATCTGTTACAACAACTCTATCAACATCTGAAAATACCGTCATAAATTCGTTCCAAAGATTTTGTAGTCTTGTGTATCTGTGTGGTTGGAAAACTGCGATAACATTTTTACCTTTGAAGGATTTTGAAGCCGATAAAGTCGCTTTGATTTCTGTCGGGTGATGAGCATAGTCATCATAAATAGAAATTCCGTTGACCTCTCCGATTTTTTGAAATCTTCTTCCCATGCCTGTAAAGGTTGCAAAATACGGATTTACGAGTTCCATATTTACACCTGATTGATGTAGGGCAGCCCAAACCGCCAAAGAGTTATACACGTTATGAACACCTTTTAAACAAATTTTTAATCTTGTTTGAAGTTCACCTTTGTATAAAATATCAAAACTTGTATAATCTTCTGCGTATTCAATGTTTTTCGCACTGTAATCAGTGTTTCCGCCGATTGAATATGTCATAAATTTTGCATTGTTGCCGAGTTCGTGTTCAGTGAAATATTTAACAAGACGTTTAACCCCGTCATTGTCGGTATTTGCCAAAATAATTCCGTTTGGTCTGATGTTTGAAATAAATTTTTCAAAGGTTTCCAAAATAGAATCCAAACCGTTTTTGTAAAAATCCAAATGGTCAGGCTCTAAGTTGTTTACAACTACCATATTTGCAGAATATTTAACAATAGTTCCGTCACTTTCATCAAGTTCCGCTATAAAATATTTTTCGTTTGTTGCGTTCGCATTAACGTTCAATTCAGGAATAATTCCACCAACAACATAAGACGGCTTCAAACCTGCTTTTTCCATTACATAAGAGGCTAAACCGCTTGTTGTGGTTTTTCCGTGAGTACCTGAAAATCCGATGAAAAATTCTTCGTGTTGAGAAATTTCGGCAAGTAAATCAGAACGGTGCCAAATCGGAAGTCCTAAATCTTTTGCACGCATAAGTTCAGGGTTGTTCTGTCTGATTGCGGTACTTACGATAACAACACAATCATTCGGAACATTTTTTGCATCGTGTCCGATATGAACCTTCGCACCCAATTCTCTAACTTTTTGTACATACTTGCTGTCATTAATATCCGAGCCTGAAACCTCAAAACCCTTTTGTAATAAGAATTTTGCGAGTCCGCTCATTCCAACGCCACCAATGGCTATAAAATGATATTTCTTTTTCAAATCTTTATCCCTACTATTTATATTGTCCCACTTCTTCTTATCAATTATAATACTAAAATAGAATTTCTGTCGGAATATTATATTTTTTTAACATTTTTATGTTGAACGGTTTAGTGCAAATTTATCTAGTCGAAATTGTTTATAATAGTATTTGACCAATCATCTATTAGTGAATTAGGTTAAACCTTGCGTTTGCGGGGCTTGTTGAAGGTATTTTGTGGCAAGAATATTTTGGAAAAAATACAAGGTATAAAATTTGCAAAATCTAAATCTTGTTATGCCCAAAACAACCAAGTTTGTGTCTTGTAATCTTATTAGGAAACATTGTTTTCTTTAAGCTATTTAGGTTATAATAATAGTAGTTGTTATGAGAAAGCTGAAAACAGAACGAAATAAAAGTAAAATATTACTATATTCCGCCATCTTATTACTCCTGTTAAGTGGTAATAATTTTGCTATTGCAAAAGATGTTACAGTGTCGTCAAAGGAGGAGTTGCTAAAAGAGATAAAAAATGCGACTGAGCCTACTAAAATACTGTTTGCAAATGATATTGATATTTCGGGAGCGAATGTTATTCCTGTTGGTACTAATGCGATTGAAATTGATGGTGGTGGAAAAAGTCTAATAAATGAAAAAGATTCAAGATTTACGTTTGTTAAAAATTCAAGCTTAGCTCTAAAGAACTTAAAATATGTAGGGAAAAACGCAAGTATAAATGTAAATAATGTAAATGCAACTATATTATTGGAAAATGTTGATATTAGCGGTAGAACGACATCTGCTGTTAAAGATGGACCTGTTTTGTTTTTAAAAGATTGTGATACAACTTTGAATAATGTTAGTGTGTCTTTGAGTAAAGTAAATATTCAAAATAATAGCATTATAGGCGGAGCGATAAACATTCAGTCGGCAAAATCCAAAGGTGTTCCGATTTAATTGATAACCAAATAACATCAGCGGGGAATGTTTTAGGTGGAATAATTTATAACAGACGAACTCTAACCCCTGTTGGTGACTTGGATTTGGACGGTAACGTAAATAAAAATAAAGTTACTGCGAATGTTAATATTTTCGGTGGAATTTTAAATAATGAGAATAGTAGTATTCAATCAATAAATTGGAAGGAAGTAAAAGATAATACTATAACAGTCACTAACAATTCGGTTACGGGGGGGGTATACAAAACAAACTTGGAACGATAGATAAATTATATATTAATGCTTTTTTCAGGCAATACAATTAATTCTAATTCAAAAGTTGATGGCGGAATTATTTATAATTTTCTTCATGGTGGTATAAAAACAATAAACACTACGGTTAGTATTGGAGATATAAATTTAAAACAAGTTTCTAATAACCGTTTGGTAAGTTATATTTCACCGGGAATTATTGAAGATACAAGGGCACAGGGTGACAGGCATGCATCCGGAACAATCATTGCAAATTCAATCCAATCATGTCAAGGTTCTGCTATTATAAAAAGCATAAATGGTAAATATGTCGGCAATTCCCTGTTCTCAAATTCAAAATTAGTGGATGCAAATGGTGGTGTAATTTCCAATTCGATTAATGGACAAGGGGATGCCTTTGTCGGAATTGGTTATACACTTGATGAAAATAATAATAGAGTTCCTGTTAAAGATGCAATTTTAGGAACTTATAAAAATAACTATGTTCAATCAGTAGTGCTTGTTGCAAATGGTGGTGTTATTGCAAATTATGTTGAAAGTTCAAAAAATAACGACATTGCTCAAATTGGAAATATAAAAGCTTACTTTAGCGGAAACTATGTTGTGTCGAATAAAAATAGTGCTTACGGTGGAGTAATGTCAAATTTTTATATAAAATCTGATAGTTATTATAAAAACGCAATTATTGACTCAATAAACAGCACATTTGAGAATAATTATGCCAAAACAGAATCTACAGATTCAACCAAGGGAGCATATGGCGGAGCTATTGCTAATATTGCGATTATTAAGGCGATAAACAATTCTGTTTTCAAAAACAACTATGCAATATCTGATGGCGGAAGCAATGCATCAGGCGGTGCTATATATACTATGCAAGATTTAATGATTAATGCAAATAATAGCCGTTCGACTGAATTCACAGGTAACTATGTTTCAACTGACGGTGGAGCAACAAAGAATTATGAAGCAATTAATGTTGGTTCATCAGGCAAAACTCTTAAAGGAGTTTTAGATATAAATAATCAAACATTAGACGTATTAGCGACAAATACGACAAATATGTTTAATGATGTGAATATAAATTCCGGAACATTAAACTTAATTAACAATAATATAAATAATTTGTCAGCGAATTCATTTAATATGAATGGAAACGTTAATCTTTTGTTAGATGCAGATTTAAGGAATTCTCTAATGGACAGACTTCCTGCGACAACTGTTGCAAGTGTTTTGATTACAGTTAAAGGAATAAATTTGTTATCAGATTCTTCAAGTGAAAAACATATATTTCGTTTGCCTATGACAGTTTTAAAGATAAAGTTCAAACAGATGTAGACAGCTTAAACGAGGTTGGGGAACAGTAACTACACCTTATGTCGGGTATAACGGTTCGTCACAACATTATTCTTGTGTTTCGACGATTACAAATGGCGGAATATTAGGTTTAACTCAAACTTTTTATCGTGGAAATTTCTTTACTGCTTTGACAGTAAATGCAGGAGCAAGCAACGGTGAATCTAGCACAATGTCCGGCAAAGAAAATTATACTACATTAATGGCAGGCGTCGGTAGTAAAACAGGTTATAATTTTGAGTTTAAGGACGGCAAATTTATTGTTCAACCATCTTTGTTAATGGCATATACTTATGTAAATACATTTGATTATACAAATGCGGCAGGTATAAAAATCTCCTCTGATCCATTGCATTCTATACAGTTTCACCCGAGTATCAAGTTTATGGGGAATGTTGGCAAAGGTTGGCAACCTTATGCAATTGTAGGTATGGTATGGAATATCCTAAATGAAACAAAATTTACTGCAAACAATGTTCGTTTGCCGGAAATGAGTATAAAACCTTATGTTGAATGCGGTGTTGGTTTGCAAAAAAGTTGGAATGATAAATTTAGCGGATTTTTACAGGCAATGTTGAGAAATGGTGGCAGAAACGGTATTGCACTAACGTTTGGTTTTAAATGGACATTAGGAAAAGATAAAAAACAGATTGAAAAGGTTCAAGATGCCACAAAACACGTTTTAAAGACCTCTGCGGGAACAAAAGTGACAAGATAACAAAAATAGAACTTAAATAACACTAATAAAATCTTACGAATTTTTCTTATGTAAATTTTTGTCTGTTGGTTTTGAAAAATGCGTAATTACAACGTGCCTGAAATCTAGTTAATAAAAAAGAGATAGATTTTTCTATCTCTTTTTTATTAGCAAGGGAGAGACTCGAACTCTCGACCTCTCGGGTATGAGCCGAACGCTCTAGCCAGCTGAGCTACCTTGCCATACTCTTTGTGTCATGCCGATTACTACCGACAAGTCCTATTCTTGCACAAATATATTTTTTTTTCAAGCAATTTATAAAATTTGTTCAAATTTTCTCCAAACCCCTATGCAGGGTGTTTTTCAACCCTACACATCTTTTATCAATTCGTTTATGTCGATTCCCAAAACGCGTGCAATATCAACAACTTTCAATATTGTTGGATTTTGGCGTGCTGTTTCTATCATGCTGATTGTAGTTCTAGAGGTGTTTATCAATTCTGCAAGTTCCTCTTGGGAGATATTTTTTCGCAATCTTGCCATTTTTACATTCAAACCGAAGGTTTTTAGTCGTTCGTCTTTCATATAGTAAATTTTAGTTAGTTGACAAATTTTTTGCTATCTTGTATATTTATCGTATGATAGATATATATAACAAAATTAAAATATTTATTGCAATTTGTTTAAAAATGCAAACCAACTCTCTCCAAAAATTTGCTTTCACACTGGCGGAAGTATTGATAACGTTGGGTATTATTGGTGTAATTGCGGCTATGACAATGCCGGGACTTGTTTTGAAAATCAGACAACAGCAAAATGTCACGGCTTGGAAGAAAATTTACTCCGAATTGGCTCAAGCACTCAAATCAATGGAAGCTGATAATATTGTGACTTCTGCATTGTCAGTCTCACAGCCGGATAGAGAATATGAATATGCAACGCTGCTCTCTCGTTATATGAAACTTGGGCAGGTTTGCCATGCCAATAGAGGTGTGGAAGAAGGGTGTTTTCCAAAGCGTTCTCCAATATATGCTCTTGATGGAAGGGTACTTAATGCGTCAGGTTGGGATAAACTAGCAGGTGGTGCGGCTTGTGCATCCTTATTGAACGGTGGAATAATGTGTTTTGATGCTCATATTTTAGTAGTTGATGTTAACGGTTACGCCCCGCCGAATAAAGTCGGTGCGGATATTTTTGCGGCATTGGTTGATTTTGAAAATTATTCTATAAATCCCGCAAAGGGTTATCGTACTATGTGGGGAGCTGCGGATGACGTTTTGATAAAAACCACTGTTGGGGACGGCACTTGTAATGATAGCGATTATGGTTGGGGCTGTTCATATTATTATTTA
>SFZC01000067.1 GCA_004558955.1 bacterium
CTTCAACGCATAAGAATAGCATTATTTTTCAAAATAAAATTTCCTTTCCCTTTTTCCTATTGATTTTCCAACGACTTTCACAGTCGTTTTTTTTTGCTAAAAATTTAGTTATTTAGTATTAATGCACTTTGTTATGGTTTGTTATATAATTTTTATATAGAGAAAGAGGTGTTTATATGACAGTAGATGATGCGTTGGTAATGATTTTAGCCGGAGGAGAAGGCAAACGTTTATATCCGTTGACAAAAGACCGTGCAAAACCTGCCGTACCGTTTGGAGGACGTTATAGAATTATCGATTTTGTTATCAATAACTTTATTAATTCCGGATTTTACAAAATTAAAATTCTTACTCAATATAAATCAGATTCTCTAAACAAACATATCACAAGAGGTTGGGCATTGTCGCCGTTTTTGAACCAGTATGTGGATTTAGCTCCTGCTCAAATGAGAACGGGTAATGAGTGGTATCGAGGAACGGCTGATGCGATTTATCAAAATATTTTCCATATTAATGACGAAGACCCTCGTTATGTTTGTGTTTTTGGTGGTGACCATGTTTATAAAATGGATGTTAGCCAAATGCTTAAATATCATAAAGATAAGCACGCAGATTTATCGATTTCAGGTATTCCGATTCCGATTGAACAGGCATCAGAATTTGGAATTATGGAAGTTGACGATAATTGGCGATTGATAAACTTTGTTGAAAAACCTAAAACTCCGCCAAAATCTATTCCCGGAAATCCTGGTATGTGCTTGGCTTCAATGGGTAATTATATTTTTGACAAAGAGATTTTACTCGGAGCTTTAGAAAAGGATTACGAAGACAAAAATTCTCAACACGATTTCGGTAAAAACGTAATTCCGATGTTGTTAAACGAAGGTAAAAATATTTATGTGTATAACTTTGCGACAAATTCTTTCCCAGGTATGACGGATAGCGAACGTGGTTACTGGAAAGATGTAGGAAGCATTGATGCTTATTGGCAAGCCAATATGGATTTACTTGAGCATACGCCTGAATTGAATTTATATTCAAAATCTTGGCCGTTGAGAACCTTCAATTACAATTATCCACCTGCAAAATTCGTATGGGAAGAAGGCGATAGGGTTGGAATGGCTACGAATTCAATGGTATCAGAAGGTTGCATAATTTCAGGCGGCGGTTTGTCACATTGCGTTCTTTCACCCAAAGTCAGAATTAACAGTTATTCAAATGTTACTGACAGCATTTTGATGGAAAATGTCGAAATCGGCAGATATTCTCAAATTCGAAAAACAATTATTGACAAAAATGTCGTAATTCCACCATTTACAAAAATCGGTTTTGATAAAGAAGAGGATTTGAAACACGGATTTTATGTTTCTGAAGGCGGTGTTACTGTAGTGCCGAAGGGTGCGATTTTGTAACAATTACTATATAAATAGTTTTTTGATGTATATTTGGGGTACAATTCTTTTGTACCTCATTTATTTGTAAATTTTTGTGAATATAATAGCAAATAAAGGCAATTTCATGGTTTTATATACGTTAATGTTTTGGGTAGGTAGCAAAAAATATGGTTAGCTTGAAACCTATATCTTCAATAACAAGATTACCAAGCATCATGACTGATGCGATGGCTTCTGCCGTGCCTAATATGACAATTTCAAATAAGAGGTTAAATAAGGTTATCGATTATGTCGGAAAAGAGTTTTCCTCTCCAGAAAACCGTTTGATATTGGGTGTTACGGCGTTGATGACTCAGCCGTTTATTGATGCCGGAAATAAAAAAGTTGATGAGGAAACCCGTAAAGTTTCCGTTGCCCGAACTGTTGCAAAGATTATTGCAGGAACTTTGACAGGGTATTTTGTGCGGTTAGGTTGTATCAAATCGATTGATGCCTTTACAAAATTGCCTGAGGAAATCAATTCAAATACCAAGTTTAAATCCTTGCGAATGTTATTTACTCCTGATTCTGCTATTGCGGGCGGATTGAAAGATTTGGGACATTATAAAAATGCGTTGGGGACAACTTTGTCCTTGTTTGTTATGTTGTTTACAAATTTCTTGATTGATGCACCGTTGACTAAATGTTTAACAAATTTATTCACCGCAAAAATTCATGAACACGACAAAATAAAGAAGGAGAAAGCTCATGAGTAAGTGTTCTCTTTTCAAAGCGTTCAAGAATTATATGGCAGAAAACTATGGTCACAACCATGGTAAAATGCTTATTCATACAGGTGTCGTCGGTTGGATTTTGTCTGCGGCTGCTCAAGTTGTGGCTATTGTAACTAATGATGAGATTTCTAACAAGCAAAAAATGTATCTTATTCCGCAGGAGCTAGCTGATGCTGCTGTTAATATTGCGTCGTTTTATCTTGTTACTCAGTCTTTTAAGTCTGTAACTTCCAAAATTCTTAATCGTGGTAAACTTTTAAGAAAACCTATAAGAAGCTTTTTAGAAGCAAACGGTGTTAAAAATGTCGGTCAAAAAGGGTTCGATGTCTTGCGTGACGGAAATCTTACCCCTGATGTAAAAAAAGATTTCTTAAAATTTAGAGATGGTGTTGATTTCTTGGCAACGACCGCAGGTTCTGTTTTGTCTTGCAATATTCTAACCCCGATTATTCGTAATGAAATTGCAACATATAAACAAAAATCTCACATGACAAAATACAGTCAGTTTATTGATAGCGAAAAACCTGCATTTTCAGGCAGAACATATTTGCCGAAACCTAATATGCAAACTTTCCAATCTCAGTCCGCTGGTTTAAAAATATAGGTAAATAAATCCGCCGATAATCACTGTGACTAAAAGGATAAACATTGCAACAAGTTTATAAAAAAATGTGGTTGTGTATTCTTTGCCTTCTTGAAGTTTGTGCAAAATATCTCTCGAATAGTCGAATTTGAAATCATTTTTGGTTTTGCTGTAAGCATTTCCCAGTGCTTTTTGAAATTTGTACATGTTTTCTAATTCTTTTCGGGCATTCGGGTTTGAAATAGTCAATTTTTTCATCTTGATATTTTCTCTCAAGTTTAATTCGTTGTCTACATAAGCAGACAATCTGTTTTTGAAATCATAATTAATGATGTCATCTTGTTGTTGTGAGTGGTCGGCTTGAGGGTCTTTTGAATATTTCTTCAAAATATTTTGAAGGTCGGTGATTTTTTTTCGACAATTTGGACATCTTTCAAGATGTAAATCGACATATTCTTTTAATTTTGAGTTTAATTTCCCTTTTATATAAAAGCTTATCAGTGCGGAAACTTGGTTGCAGGTTAGTTCTTTGTTCATTATTTACTCCTTGTTATATATAATTTTTTAAGACCTCTTGCAGTTTTGTTCTAGCTCGTGCAATTCTTGATTTGACTGTTCCGACAGTGGTATGTGTTGCCGTTGCAATTTCGTCATAACTCAATCCTTGAAATTCTCTCAGTATAATTGCGATTTTGAAGGGTTCGGGCAGTTGTCGGATTGCAGATTTTATGAGATTTTCGCATTCAGTTGAGATACATTTTTCAATGGGTTTTACCTTCGTATCAGTCAGTTCGATTTTGAAAGTTACCTCTTGAGAATCGTTCGTGCAGTCGATTGAGATTAGTTCGGGATTTTTTTTGAGCTTTCGCAAGTTATCATAGTAGGTGTTTGTGATAATTTGGTTTAGCCAACTTTTAAAGCATTTGGGATTTTTCAGATTTTGAATATTTTTGGCTAATTTTAGCAATATTTCTTGAGTTAAGTCGTAAATATTCTCATTATTTTTTGCGAAGTATGCGAGTGTTGCATAAACATCTTTTTGAACTTTTCTGATAAGTTCCCCAAGAGCCTTGAAGTCCTCTTTTTGTGCCAGCACAACAAGTTCCTCAAGTGACATTTTTTTATAGAGTAACTTGTTATCAGGCATCTGTTCCTCCTCAATACAATATTAAGAAGAAACAAATCCAAATGTATCAGCCTTCAATCTTGCTGATTAGGTAATATTCAAATCTTTAGGATTAGAATTTTAATTAAATTTTCTTTTTGATGACAGTATTACTGCCTTGCGAAGATATGAATAACATTCCGTTTGAAATATACAAGCAATAAGGGCTTTTTATATCCGTTATAAATTCGGAAATTTCACCGTTTGTATTTACTTTTAGAATGTTATTTTTATTGTAGTTTGCGATGTAAATGTTATTGTTCGGGTCAATCGCAAGTCCGATAGGTCCGTCAATTTTTTCACTCTTGATATATACAATTTTTTTATTGTCTTTTCCGATTTTAAAAATTGTATTCTCAGAAAATCCTGCAATATACAAGTTTCCGTTTCTGTCGGTTACCAAACCTGTAGGGCTTGAAATATCCTCATACATGCCTTCTGTCAATTCCTCTTGAGCGGCAGCATCTTCTTGTTCCTTTTGTTGTTTCAAGGTGGCAAGGTCAGTTTCCAGTTTTTCTGCCAAGTTCTGAGCCTGAGCACCAACAACGGAATCTAACGGAATTAATGTCAAATACATTTTTGCTTTTTCGGGTTCACCGAGTTTTTGACTTAATTCGGCCGCTTTATAGACAGCCTCATAATCATCAGGACAACGTAAAATTATCTGTTTAAACACGGATAATGCTGCATCTTTTTGGTTCAGATATTCCAATATTGAACCTAAATTATAATAAGCATCAATATAATTCGGGTCAAGTTCAACCGCACTTCTGAAACAGTTTGCAGCCTCTTCCATTTGACCTAATTTGTAATAATCAATACCTTTATTGTATTGAAGTTTTGCATCTGTTGAAATATCTGCAAATGCGGGTGCTGATATGAATGCACATATTAATATTGATAATAATATTTTTATAAAATTATAAAATTTCATTTAATTCCTCAATAAGTTCTTTGTTTGCGTTTGCAAAACTGCTACCTCTTGCGATGATTGCTTTTTTCAATAATAAAGGCAAGTTAATCGGTTCCATGTTTTCAAAGTTTGCAGGTAATCTTAAACTCCAGTTTTTATCACCTGAGGTTCCCGGAGTATTATATGTTTCGTTCATTTTGAAGAAATCAGTGAAGAAAATTTGGATATTTTCTGCTTTACAAGCAAACAATTCAACTAATTTTGTTTCAGTCAAGAAGTTGACATCGTTTGTCATTCTTACAATAATTGAATCTTTGTCAGGTTCTTCTGCGAACAAATCTTCTACCAAATTTTTAACGTGCAAGTAGCCTTCGTGGGTGTTAATCAAAGATTTTGCCCATAAGGTTACAGGTCTGTTGTCGTGAGTTCCGACCATTGCCCAACATCTGTTTGTAATGTTTTTGCATCTGTACGGGTCGTCTTCTTCTGTCGGTACGGTAAATTGAGTTAATCTCATACCTAACAGGTCATATTGTTTCATAACTGCAGCAACAGGAGTTGTCAAAGTCCCCAAATCTTCACATACGATAGAGTCTTTTGTCAATCCTTCTTCTTCGGCTGCGGCAATAACGATTTTTTCAATCAATCTGCCGTATAATTTAATTTGCTCTTCTGTCAAAGATTTTACTCTTTTTTCCTTGTCTGAAGTTAAAGTTAAATCCAAATCGCTTTCTTTAACGATAGCATATTTTTTAAGTTCAGGATGTTCCGGTGATGAATACAATCTGCCCGCACCTTGTTCAGGCATCGGTTTTTTGCCGACTTTATATACCCAAGGGTCGATAAGTCCTACAATATGGTCAATCCTGACACCACCAGGGTTTTCACGGAACATTTTTTTGAATAAATTTTTCATCAAAATACCTGCTTCATCAAGAGTGCCATCATCTTTGTATAATTTTTCAGGGTCGATTACAGGAAATCCCCAAGCCTGACCGTCTTTTGAGAAGTAATCAGGCGGACATCCAAGACACCAACCTTCCAAGAACAAGGATTGATATGCCCAGCAATCTCTGTCCGAGAAGGCAACTTGTCTGTCTGCAATCATTTTTACGTCTTTTAAATCGGCATATTTCTTTGTTTCTGCGCTTTGCTTGTACAAAACAAATTGAATAAATTTGTATTCGTCAATTTCTTTTGCATATTTTTTTGAAATTTCTTCTATACGTTTTGCATATTCCATTTTTTCTTCAATAGATTTCGGATTAAATAAATTTTTGTCAGTTTTGCTTTTCCAGTTTGGCCAAAAATCTGTGTCGTGTTCTATTGAAAGTGCTTCGTATAAACTGTCTTTATCAAGCCAAGAATCATTTTCAGCCTTGTAGGTCTCAAATTCAGCCATCATTTTTTTGTCATTTAGTTTGATGAAGTTTGAGTAAGCTTCTGAAAGTGCTTGAGCCTGTTTTTTAGTAATATAAGAATAACTTGTTCTGTTAGTGTTTCTGTTCGGATTGTTTTCAACAATATTGTTGAAGGTTTCAACTGATAAAATTTTGCCCCAAGCAGGTGTTGTCAACTGCTTTAAATCAATAAACAAAGGGTTGTTTGAGAAAATTGTACCTGTATAAGGTGAAGAATCGGAACTCTTTGTTTTTCCCGCAGGTCCCATTTGAATTGCATCGAATAATCCTGAAGCATAGTCAATAAATTTGTGACCTGTTGAAGAATTGATTGAGCCAAAACCTGTGTTTTCTTCGGCAACAGAAGGGAAGCTCCCATTGTGCATAATAAAAACGAAGTTCTTTTTGCCAAGAGCTTTCAACGCTTTTTTGATAGTAGTTAGCTTATTATTAAGTGTACAAACCATGATAAATTACCCCTCTTACTTACTTATACTAAAACACCAATCCTTGTTAAAAAATGGGCCCGGTGGGACTCGAACCCACGACCAATTGATTAAGAGTCAACTGCTCTACCAACTGAGCTACAAGCCCATTCAACTACTTTATTTTATCACAAATATTCCTTATGTAAAGAGTTTGATGTGGAGAATATTTGAAATAAATATTAAATATTCGTATTAAAAAACGGCTCAAAATCAAATGATTAAGAACCGTTAGACTTTCTAACAAGGCATCCGGTAGTCTAGCAAACTACCACCCTGTATATTTATATTATTTACTATTTTGTCTTCTTTGTCAATCTGTAGCGGGTGTGGTGGGGTAGAATTTTTATTTTTGTTAATATTTCGTAATAAATGACTTAAAAAGTTAAAGTTATCTGATATGTATGCCGTAAACATGAATACGAAACGAAATTAGTTGAAAGGAATTGTTAAGCACTATGGGAATGGCAGCATCACAAGCCAGATTATTAAGCATTACCGCTCGTCTTTCTAATAACGAATTAGAACAGCAATCAGTTGCTTATTCAAAACAACGTCTTGCAGATAATTCCGATCAAATTAATGACGAATACCTTGATGCAATGAACAAAACAAAATACCAATTATTAACAGGTTATAACAGCAATCAGGCAACTTATGCAGATTTAACTTATAACCAAATTACAGGTTTAAATTCTGTTGCAACGGGTAAACAATACATCGTTAAAGATAAACAAGGCAAAGTTCTTGTTCCTTCAAATGTTGCAAAAGCTTACGAAAACAATAACGGTGATTTTAACAGATTTTTGAGAGATTTGGGTTACACTCAATCCGATATCAATATTAAAGATTACAAAACTTCAGAAGAAGCTATCCACGAAGCTTGGGATAAATATCTTGCTTCAGTCGGCAAGAGTATAAATTCTTATGATGACCAACACATTTTGAGTTTTGATTACACTTCTTTCAGTAATGACTCTTATGACGGTTATGTTACATATAATACCGCATACGCATCAGTTAGCGGCGAAGGTAACTATGACAGTATTTTTAAAGACAGTAACGGATACTACAAAGAACGTTATGCAATTCAATCCGTTGAAGATGAAGACGGTAATCAATTCTGTGCATATCAAACAAAAGACCAAGAAGGCACGGATGAATGGACTCAAGTTGAAAATGTTTCATACAATCAGGAAACCAAGAAATTCCAATACACAAATCTTGACGGCGAAATTGTAGAAGCTGATGCAATTTATGCTGATCCTGAAGAAGATTTAATCAGTGAAAATTACAAAAACTACTTAACACCGAACGGTACTTCATACATATCAGAAGGCGGAACTGCTTATGATATTTACAAACAATCAAGTGCATTGAATTTTGAAGGAACTTCAACTTCTCAACGTGAATTGTATGATTATGCCGTATCAATCACAGAGGCTTATTACAACAACAAAAAATCAGGTTCAAGTCAAAACTTGACTTATGATGCTCAAATCGTAAGTTATTACAAAAATATTTTCAATCAAATCAGACAATCAGGTTTGTCAACAACACCAAACGAAACTAATTTGAAAGAAACAAACTGGCTTGTTAACAAATTGAAAGCAGGTGAACTTACTCTTGCATACTATTCACTTTCTGACAAAGGTTTTGTAAGTACAACATTATACGATGATGAATCTATTGTCGAAAAAGAAGACACAGCAGCAATTTCACTTGCAGAACAGGTTTACCAAAGCAAAATGGATCAAATTGAATATCAAGATAAACAATTTGATTTGCAATTAAACAAATTATCTTCAGAACACAGTGAATTACAAACAGAGTATGACTCTGTTAAGAAGGTAATCAGCAACAATGTTGAAAAATCGTTCAATGTATTCAATGCATAATATTTAACTATTTATATTTTATTTTCCCCTACTAATTTTCGTAACTTTTCCCTGCCGCTTAAACAAAAACAAGCGGCTTTTTATTTTTTATTATTTACTCCGTAACCAAACATTGCAAAATCATATTTGATTGGGTCTTCAGGACAGAATTTTTTGAGAATGTTTGTTAATTCCACAACCGATTTGAAATCGTTTGCCTTTCTTGTCAAAAGTCCCATTTGACGTGAAACGTTCCCAACGTGGACATCTAACGGAATGTAGAGTTCAGAGGTCGGCATAAAATCCCAAATTCCGACATCGACAACACTTTTTCTCACCAGCCAACGTAAAAGCATACACATTCTCTTCATTGCTCCGCCGTTTTCTGGATTTGGTATCATGTGGTAAAATCCGTGTCCGACACTATTTCCCGCTCTATCGTAAAAGTATTTTGTCACAGGTTGGAAAAACTGCCCCTGCTCGTACCCGCATTGGAAAAGGTCTTCAAGGTTGCAATTTGAGTTATAAAGTTCTTTTAATGATTTGAAAATGCAATCAAAATCATTTGGTTTCCCGAATCTGTAATTGAAATCTCCAAGACAACCTTCTTCATAATTTTCGATAAAATTTAGCGGTTCATTTTGAGCAATACAAAATAATTGATTGAGCTTGGGGATAAATTGTTTTCTGCTTCCGTAAGCAAGTAATGAGGCAAAAAATGCCGCAAGTTCAATGTCTTTTTTTGATTTAAATTTGTGCAAAAACTGCACGGGGTCATCTTTTATAAATTCTGTATTTTCATACTTTTCAACAAGCTTGTCTAATTCGGACTTAGTTATCATACCCGAATTATCTCACAAGCACTCCAAGATTTCTACATCAAATTTGTACTAATCAACAATGGTTATTCTGTCATCATTTTTGATTTCGATTGGTTGGTCAAGTTTTTTGATGTAGTCGCAAGCCAATTTGTTTTTGTCGATATCAAATTTCTTCAAAACGAAGTTCGGATTTTTGTTTGTTTCCAAATATCCGTCACCGCCTGTTGCAAAGAAATCATCGCATGCTACAGTGTATGTCTTGTTTGTATCAGGTGAAGTTACGTTGATTTTGTGAGTCGTGTTATTTTTATCAACAAATTCCATTTCTAACAAGTTGCCTTTTTTGTCGGCTTTGTATTTCAATCCTGAAACAAGTAAGATTCCCGGTTTGTAGTTAGATGCGTTCATTGATTTCAATCCGACTTTAACGGCATCAACAATTTGTTTTTCCGTTAATTGAATAATCATCATTTTGTCTTCAAACGGAGTGATATCAGAAATTAATCTTGTATCAATCGTACCTTCCGAGAAAGACCCTCTAATGTTACCTGCATTCAAAATTGCAATATCTGTACCTAGTTCGCTTCTCATTGCATCGGTAATAATATTTGCGTGCGGATTGTTTTCAATAAGTCTTTGTTTTGGTGGCGGAACGGTTGATTTTATTTTGCCGATAACTTCAGGCTTACCGATAATATCTTCCACAGAAGCTTTCGATAACTTCAGGCTTACCGATAATATCTTCCACAGAAGCTTTTACGAATAACGGTCTGTTAAATTCTCTTGTATTAATAATATTGTTTTGAACTTTTTTGATTACACCTTTTTCGTCAAAATCAACATTCAAAACTCCCATATTCTCCCCGTCTTTTCCTGCTTGGGTAATGATAACCGGTTCGCCTGTTTTTGAGAAGAACAGGTTTTCACCTTCCGTAATTCCGTGTATAAGTTCGTGAGAATGTGCTCCGAAAATGATATCAATGTCAGGAATTTCCTGTGCTATTTTCTTGTCGTTTTTGTTGCCACTGTGTGATAATACAACGATTTTATTAATCCCTTGTGCTTTTAAATTTTGGACTTCGTCATTTAATAATTTCATTGTTTCCGGCAAGTCTTTTATTTTGAAATCCGCAAGGGTTTCGTTATGTTTTACTCGTTGCAGCATATCAGATGGTGAAATCCCGATAAGTCCGTATTTTTCACCGTCTTTTTCAATAATCATTGATTTTTGTATTCTTGATGCAAGCGGGGAAGCATTATCAATGTCTAAGTTGATTGAAAGCATTTTGCAGGTCGAATCTTTTAATAAGGCTGCCAAATCATCAGGGTGAGCCACGTCTAATTCGTGGTTACCGATTGTGGAAGCGATAAATCCGCTCCAATCCAAGAACTTACTTGCAACTTTATTATGCGTATAATTTGCCCCCAAGATGATGTCACCTGAGGCTACTTTGAATTTTGAAACTTGAGGTTCCGCTTGTGTGTTAGGTTTTGTTGTGAAAAAGTTTGCACTATATACATAAGCAGGAATTTTATCAAAGGCTTGGGTTATGTTATAAATACGTTCCATATTTGTCATTTTTCCGTGAACATCATTTATGTATAACCAACTTGTATGTGTCGTTTTCGGGGCTTGTGCGTTTTGTTTTTGCCCTGTCGGTTGAGGTTTATTATTGAGATTTTTATTTAATAGCGGTGATTGAGCTAAGTTTGGAACGTTTATCATTATTTTTCCTTTTCTTTTTCACTATTCTTAAAACTAAAGAAGAAAATTTTTTGCGTTATTTTTTTGTTTTTGTAAAGAAAATGTAATAGGCGAAAAGCTTACGCTGCTGATTTTGCCTGTTTGTACATATCAAGACCTTCTTTCCAACTTGGAACGATGTTCATATCCTGTTCTACTACATGTTTTGGAAGTGCTGCGTGGTGAATTTTCGGTAATAAGTAGTCTTCCGAATATTCGATAGGTTTAGAAACTCCGTCGTCGGTATCGTTACAAATGAAGGTTACTTTGCCGTCAGAACCTTGTTTGTAGCCTACGATTGTTATTTCATGCCCGTTAATAATGATATTGTTGTTATCGGTTTGAGTGTAACCTATCAAAATGTTTTCACCCTCATTCAATGTCGATAACAAGTGTCTTTTCATTGTGTCTAAATCTGTTTCATAGCCTATCAAACGAGCGTTTTCATCTATTGTTTGATAAGTTACGGATAAAATGTTTTTATCAAAGACAACAGATTCAGTGAAGGTTTTTTCAAATTCAATCAGACCTTTGTCATTTTGGTTGAATTTTCCGGTACGCTTGTCGGTTAAGGAGTTGTACGATTGTTGCGAACCTATTTCCATAAAGGTCGATTGCATAAGAACATCTAATGGTGTTCTTTCGTACGGGTCTTTGTGAGTTGTTTGTATTCTTGCTCTTATTATTGCGTTTTTGTCAGGTGCAAAATGTAATTTTGCTGAGTTCAAGTTGTTTGTTTCCCACGGTAGTTCAAATGAATTAAGTAACCAAATTGCACTCAAGGTGTCATCTGCAAGATTGCTTAACTCAATATTTTTTGTAACCGAAAGCTTTGGAGAACTCAATTCTTGAGCAAAACGGGCAAATTCGGCAGGCATTTGGTTTGCAAGTTTAAATTCCGTACTTGCTGCAACACAAGTTCCCGATTGTACGACATTTATGTCTTGTTTGCCTTTATATATTTCAATAAGGTTTGTTTTGCCTTCATTATTAGCGTTGATTGCTTCTTGCTGATACTCTTTTGGTATGTCACCGAATTGTTGGGTTATCAAATACGGGTACGCAATTGTTGAAATCGTATCCTTTAACATTGTGTCGGCATTCAAACCTTGTGCTCTCGGTTCTGTGATAATTTTGTATAAATTGTCAAGGACTGTACTTTTATCACCCGAATTGTTGTTTAGCAAAATCCCTGTTTTTAATAACGAAGCTACAAGTTTTTTCCCTGAGCGGTCCAAATGCGAAAGAATTTCAGTGTACATCTTCTTTTCATCTTTACCTTCTAATGAAGTTCTGATGTTGATTGTGTTTGTGGATTGTGCCGGAAGCTGTTGAGTATTTTGTGCCACCTGCGGATCTTTAGCGGTGAAAGAGGTTTGAGCAATACCGTTTTCAACACCTTTGGTCTTTTTAATACTGCCAAAATTCGGTATTGTGTTATAATTATATAGTTGAGTGACAAAACCTATTCTATCTACCATGATAACTCCACATATATAATAAAAACGAAAATAAAGAAAAATTGCTATTTGTGTAAATAAATGTTAAAGAGGAAAAATTGGAAAATATAAAAATTAAACCATTAACCAAAGAACAACTGATTATTTCAATAGATAGGCTAACGAGATTTAAAGATACCGAAACAAAGTATTTGCGGGTGTTTAAGGATGTTTTAATCTCAAATTTGATTTCTCCGAAGTTCAAAAAATCCGAACTGGACAGATTGAATTATTCGGAATTGAAAATTCTTGCGGAATATATAATAAATTCTACGCTGGAACAATTAGGTTGCGGACAGAATTCCGATTATTCAATTAATGAATATCTTTATAACTATGAGAATAGTGTATTCAACCTTGATGAAAATACAGAAGTGTTGTTGATGAATCGGATTAATTATTCTGGATTTGTGAATTTGCTGAAGGAAGAAAATAATCCGCAGAATTTGCGTTGGTTGAAAGAGATTGCTAAGGGGAAAAATGATATTGAACATGCCAGAATTGAGAAGGGGTTAAAATTTCCTGTTGAAGAGGTTTTGATAGTGGAAGGGGCAACTGAAGAAACCTTGTTGCCGGAGTTTGCGAAAAAATGCGGATTTGACTTTGATAAAGAGGGCGTTTATGTATTGTCTGCGGGCGGAAAAAATCAGGTGGTGAAGTTGTATTATGCACTTGTTGAAAAGTTGAAATTACCGATTTTTGTATTGTTGGATAAAGATGCTGCACAGAATTGCGAATATATTATGACAAAACTGAGATGTAGTGATAGGGTTCATTTGCTTGAGTGCGGGGAGTTTGAGGACTTGTTGCCGGTTGAGCTTGTAGAAAGAACATTGGAATATGAGTTGAATAATATTTCGATAATTGAACAGGAAATGATAACGACTGAAGAATCAATGGTGAAAAATTTGGAAGAGGTGTTCAGAACGAGAGGAATGCATGAATTTAAAAAGGTCGAATTTGCCCAAATGGTGAAGAAAAATATTTTGACAGAGGCGGATATATCTCCTGAAATACGGGCTATAGTTGACGAAATAAGAAAATTAAAAGAAAAGAATAAAAAACAAAAGAAAGTAGTTGACATTTAATTTTGTTCGGATTACAATAACTCTTGTAGCAAAAAGTTCAAGCCCCCATCGTCTAGAGGCCTAGGACAACACCCTTTCACGGTGTAGACAGCGATTCGAATTCGCTTGGGGGTACCATTTTAAAGATAAGAGCCGATAAGGCTCTTTTTTAATGCTTAAAATACCTTTTGGAAGTTCAAAAACTTAGATAAATTCGTTATTTAATTTAATAAGTCTATAATAGTGGACTAATTCTTTATCATCTGCTTTATTTAATAAGGTTTGAATTTCAGAAATCATTTCATCTCGAGATTTAATATGTCCAAAATCAAACAAATCTTTTTCTTCTATATTTAATGCTTTTATAATTTTTTCTAAGGTTTCCGCAGAAACAAAACGTTTTCCTCTTTCTATATTACTTAAATTAGGTGTGTCTAAGCCTATTGCTTCCGCAAGTTTTTCTTGTGTAAGTCTTTTGCTTTTTCTAATTTGCTGGATTCTTATGCCTAGTTTTTCTTTTAAAGATTTCATAACAACCTCAATACAATGTTAATACCTCCTTTGATATAATGTAATTTGCTATAGTGCTATAATTACTTGCAAATATTAGTAAAATATACTAATATAATTATGCTTATATACTAAGTTTTACTAGAAAGGATAGTATTTCGGATATTAAAAAGAAAGAGGGCTTAATGTATTGTAGAGAATGCGGAAAAGAAATTAATGACAAGGCTGTCGTTTGTATTCATTGTGGTTGTGCAGTAGCGGCTAATAGTAATGGGCAAAATAATCAAGGAAATATCACTATTGTGAATTCAAATACTATAGGTGGAACCAATGCCAAAAATCGTAGTTGGTTTGTTAGTTTGATTTTGTGCATATTTGGTGGTTGGTTAGGCTTACATAGGTTTTACACAGGATATACGGGGATTGGCTTTTTGCAATTAATTTCTTGCGGTGGCTTTTTTATTTGGTGGGCAATAGATATTATTGCAATATTTTTACATTGTTATGAATGTGCAGATGGTGAAAAGTTGGTGTAATAGGTGGAAGAAAGTGGTTTTATGAAATATATTCTAACAATTTTACTTATTTTGTCTTCTTTATTTTTACCTGCAAATGCTGTAAATTTTACCTATAAGGTATATGACCAACGAGTAAATAAATCTTTTACAGCGGTGTTGGGGACAGTGACTGTTAATAAAAATTATTATCTTTTTGCTTTTTATACCCAAGAAGGGAAAGAACTATGTTTACTTGGTGATGGTATAACACCTCTTGATGTTCGTAATGGTTTAGTTGGTGGAATGTGCTTGCCTCGAGAAATTTTGTTGAATGCGGTAACTTATGCATCTTCCAAGGAACAATTATTGAAAAATGTTTTATGTTGGCGTGAATTGAGTTCAAATACTTTCTATCTTGAAATTGATGACATTCGTGAAGAACGAGTAAAAGAGGGGTTAATTGAGTTAAAATTGGAGAACAGATAAATGGGAATAAAAAGAAAGTATAGTGTTGCTATTGTTTTATTAGGAGTGTTATTATTTCTCGGGTATTTGTCAACAACTGTAGAGTATTCATTATACAGATTGTTAAGTTTTTATCTGTTTAATGAGTTCGCTGATGAAAATCCATATATTTCTTCAAAATGTTATGCCAATTTGGGTGTTTTTGAAAATTTAGACTCCGAAGCAAAAGGAATAATGAAATTATTATTAGATATTCCGGAAGCTAAAAAAGAACAAACTTGTGTTCAATTTATAAAAACTGATTATAGTTTGATAAGTTATGTAGTTTCGGGTTTTGATGAATATGCCAATAATAATGCAGAAAAGAATCTTTATTTATTAAGATTTATAATGACACATAAATCCACTGTGTCAAAAAATACTTATGGGTATTCTTACAAGTGTAAAAGTTCAGACGCTGATGAGAAAGTTTGTGAAATTTTTGATAATGATGATAGTGTAGAAGAGCTGTATTTTAAAAAAGTTGGATTTAGGTGGTTGTTAATGAGAATAGAACAAAGAACGTTATAATAATTTCTTAGATTCACTTTTTATTATGATTTTACGACAGACCTGTTATCACTTGCAAGCCCGTACATATAAAGAAAAATGTTTGGATTGGCGTGAATGTTACTATTCTTGCAGGGGTTACGATTGGTGAAAATGCAATAATTGGTGCAGGCTCTGTTGTAACAAAAGATGTTCCTGACAATGCCGTAGTTGTCGGTTGTCCTGCAAAAGTTATCAAATACTTAGACGGAGAAAGATTCAAAAAATCCGATATGTAATAAATTAGGCTTACGAATTAAAAGAGTTATACGGATTTATTCTTTTTAAGAATATTGGAAGTAGTGCTTCTAATCACTTAACCTAGACACATTGACGAATTTATTTAATCAAAACTTGTCATATATTATTTGTATGAAAAAGTTAGTGTCTTTATTATTGTTTTGTTTATTTGCTTTTAACCTGCCGTTAGAGTGTATGGCGGAAACTTGTGATTGCGTTACCTCAACTGAGAATTTGGCTAATCCGAAATCGAAGGCTCCGTCAAGTGAAGTTGGTGTAACTGATGATTGCTATATTTTAGTTAAGGGGAATGTTATAAAGGTTGCGTTTGATTGTAAGTTTTTGTCCGAATGTGCAAGTGACGGTGATGAGATAAGTTTTTATGTCCCCAAAGATATTTGTACTACTTGCGGAACAGTTGTGCTCCCGATGAATTCAAAATTTGTCGGATATGTGCGTGGAATTACAAAACAAAAAATGCTTAATAAAAATGCAAGAGTTTATATAAGCTTGAATAAATTGGTGTTGCCTGACGGGACGGAACTAGAAGTTAAAGCAAAACCTTTTACGAAGGACTTTTCACTTGTGGAAAACGGTTGGATGACGGCGGGAAATTTAACGGCTTATACGGTAGGCTTCGGTGGAGTTGGTACAGGAGCAGGTGCAGGCTTGGCATTCATTCCAAAACCTCATAAGATTGCGATTGGTGCAGCAGCGATTGGCTTGCCTGTCGGGTGTTTCATCGGGCTTGTTACAGGACTTGTAACCCCGGGACTGAAATACCACGCTAAAGCGGGCGAAGAAATCTACATAATCCTCTGCGATGACCTCTCAATTCCAAAAGCTTGCGTAGAGGAGTATTGAAAATAGGTTATTTGAATATTATTGGGATATTTTCACATAGCTAAAATTTGTATATTCTGCTAATACTGACTTTGTTTGTTCGTTCCTTAAAGTTGGTTAAATAAACGGATTTTAAGAGTTGAAGTGAAAATAATTAATAAGTACTTGATTTTTAAAATTTACGGAGCATAATATAGATGTTGAGTGTATTCCACTCATGTACAAATTAAGTATCGCGGGATGGAGCAGTTTGGTAGCTCGTCGGGCTCATAACCCGAAGGTCGTTGGTTCAAATCCAGCTCCCGCAACCATTTCAGAGAAAAGTCTAAGACTTGTGTACGCATTGTGTATGGTCTTGGACTTTTCGTTTTAAAATATGCTATCTCGTAATAAAATAAAGAACACTTACTTGAAGTTCGTTAATGCTGTGATAATTTGAACGCAATAAAACTTTCAATTTCTTTAATATCGTCAGCATATAAGCCTTTAAGAAGTAGTAGTTTCCTAAATTTCTCGTCTGTTGATAAGTAAGAATTTCTGCTTATTGACTGCTCAAACAGAAATTGTTTTCTTTTAAGATTGTCTTTATAAAAGATTAGGCTAAATGCTGGACTTTCTACATCATGAGAATTCTTAATTGAAACATTGAAACCTAAAGCGTTAGCTAATTTTATGAGGGTTTCAATTTTGGGTAATATGTTTCTTTTCTCGAGGTCATAGATTACTGTGTAACTAACATCTGCCAATGCACCTAAGTCTCTTACGTTAAGATTTTTTCTCTCTCTTTCTCGTTGAAAAAAGTCTCTTATTTCTCCTTTTACTTCGTTTGTAGTATCTGAGTTTAACTCACATTTATCTCGTAGAGCTTCTCTTTTCTTTTGTACAATTTCTTTTCTTTCATGTAGAGCTTCTTTTCTACTTTTGATAATTCGATTAGTATTATCAGAGTTTGATTCAGGTTTATCTGTCATGACACCTCCTATGACTGTATTATAGCACAATGTTTGGAATAAGCAACTGTTAAGAAAAGTAACAATTTTTATTGTTTGTGATAACAAACTGTTGCGAATAGCAAAATAATATGTTATCTTGTAGTTGTGAATATCAAACTGTTGTTTATATACAACAAGAAAGGACATGTATGTTAAATACACCATTATTCCAAGGCTTTGGCACTCTTTCAATTAAAGATTTTGCTGAACAAATAGGAAAACCGACAAGTACAATTTATACATGGTTACGCAACGGAAACATTCCAAAAGAATGCTTTACGAAAATAGGTAAATGTATATTTGTACGCATTGAACCCATGAAGAAGTTTTTGAACGGCGAACTTATAGAGTA
>SFZC01000247.1 GCA_004558955.1 bacterium
AATTCCTTTTATGCTGGAAAAAGTTCAACAGCTACAGGTTTTATTGCGAAGGATTGTATAAAAGGTGACAAACTTAAAATATACAATTCTTATTATAATAAAAATTTATTGACAACAGATTTTTCTGTTTATCATGCAGATTTTCATTGCTATGAAATTACAGGTACAACCATAGATTGTAATAAATATACTACAGAGGAAATGGGAATACAGTCAAATTTTGTTGGCTGGGATTTTGAGAATATCTGGATAATGGGAGAAAAGTGTCCAGAATTAAGAAGGAGCAATTTTGTATTACCAGAAGACTTTATTTATAACACATCAGAAGAATATGATAGTCCGATTGTAAAAATTGTTCGAGAGTATACATCACAGGAAATGTATTCTCAATGGGAACAAATATGGAATAGTGATGACTCTAACGAAGAGAAATTTAACAAAATATTGGAGTTGGCATCGAATTATGGGATTACAGATCCAAAAGAAGGTCTTGAGTATGTTATTACTTCAAGTAAAAAAAGGTGGGCTTATAATGAATTGATTTCAGATGATTTGTATACAGCTACCAATTTTTTGGATTGGCTTGACAAAGGCGGAAGAAATATACTAGTTATAGATGGTCTTATGTTTAATAGTGAGATAGGTTCATGGCTTAATCCTAGCACATATATTGAATCGGATTATCCAGGAGTGGTTAAGTATAAAGATATGTTGTATGACTATATGAATTTTTCGTCTATAAATATTGAAACGATGAAGGATATAAAAATGGTCGCAACACTTAGTAAAAATGTTACGGATGCTTCGCAAAAAATATATGTAGATGAATGTATAGAAAAATTAAGTAAAGTGAATGGGCAGCAGGAAAGATGGAAAATTATAGATGAGATGGCGTTAGCAAAAAAAAGTATAGATTTGTTCGATATGTCAATTAAGGACATAGAAGATATGGTCTTATTGGATAGTAAATTAGAGACATACTATCAATTTGAATCTTTCTTAAACGATATTATAGAAGCAAAAGATGTAATCCCAGTTCAATTGAGGGCAGCTGCGATGCAGGTGCAGAAAGAAATAAATGAGGGATATTATGGTGAGATTAAAAAAATAGCGGGTGATTTTTTAAAACAAACTAAGTTGTCTGGAACTATAAAAAAATCAATACAGGAAACATTAAATATTAGTAGTATTGCCTCTTGGATAGGAGTAGTTGATTTGGAGGCTTGGTTTATTAATCAGGTTGTGGATGTTGGAACTATGGAAAAACGCGCATCCTATGTAGAAGGTTATGCTTACCTTGAAAAATTATATAAATCTAGATTAGAAGAATCTGCGGCAATATTTAATGATTGTATGACAGAAGAAAATGCATGGAATTTTTACTATAACTATAATATGTTATATAGTTTGCGCTATCAGGGTGAGCAAGCGTATCTTAAAATGCATGATGTAGAAGGTATCGGTCAAATATTTTTTGAAAACGGATATGCCGAAAAGGCAGAGGCAACTAATAAAATATTAGATATGTTAAAAAATGATTGTAGATTTGATCTTGGCGAGGATGTTGAAGTACCAGAAGAACTAGAATATTTATCGAAACTTATCGTGGCTTGTCCTGTTGATGTTAGAGTGACAACTGAGGAGGGGAATCTCATTGCTGAATTGAAGGATGGGGAATTACAGGATACTGTTAATGATTATGGAAGATTTGTTGTGGTATATAATTACAGTATTGGTAATTATCAGAAAATAATCTATTTAAAAAATGAAGATGTGAATATAGAAGTATTCTCACAAGATGATGGCTTGGTAAGCATGACTTATTCATATTTAGAAGGCGGTAATACGACAATTAAATATGTGAATAACTGGCCGATGCGTAATAGTTCGAAGATAGTGATGAAACCAGATGTTGTTAAGAATAGTGGAATATTTTCCCTAATAGAAACGAATGGTAAACAAGAGCAGCAATTGAAAGAAAAAGTGGAAAATATAGATATTGATGATGCGGTATTGTCAAATGAGAATATTGAATTAAAAATTGGTGAGAGTATTCTTTTAACAGTGTCTATAAATCCGGAAAATGCAAGTAATCAAAATATGTCATGGTATTCTGCGTCTCCAAATATTGCGAGTGTTAAAGATGGGAAAGTAACTGCATGTAAGGAAGGAAAAACAAAGGTTTATGCATTTTTACATGGGAAAGAGAAACCATTGATATGTGAGGTGCAATGTGTTGCTTCTGAAAAAAATCCTGTCAATAATATTACGGGTGGAGATAGTAGTATCTGGAAACCAAATACCGCAGAAAATACAGGACAATCAAATGACCACAAAGAAAATGAACCAAAAACAATAAAGCTAACAAAAAATAATACTACGATTAAGTTTTTGAAAAATTCTTATACTTATGACGGAAAAGCAAAGAAGCCGACGGTAAAGGTATTTGATTCTCAAGGCAAATTGTTAAAAAAGTCAAACTATACCGTAACATATTTAAACAATGTAAAAGTTGGCAAGGCAACAGTTACCATTAAATTTAAAGGCAATTATACCGGAACAATTAAGAAAACATTTACCATTAAACCGAGCACCACTCCGATCATTGCACTATCCAGTATGCCTGATAGTGTAACACTGATATGGAAGAAACAATCCAAGCAGTCGAGTGGTTATCAGATTCAATATGCAACAAATAAAAAATTTACAAAGAATAAACAGACTGTAACTATAGTGGGAACGAAGAAAACCTCTAAGAAAATAACTAGATTATCGAAGAAAACAACATATTATTGCAGAGTGCGTACCTATAAGATTGTAAATGGCAAAACGTATTATTCTGGCTGGTCGAAGGTGTGGTGTACAAAAGAAAACAGATGATGGGGGATACATATGAAAATGAAGTATAGGATAAAAGAGGCAATGCAATTTTTGACTTTTACTTTTTATCCCAGAACAACATTGATTGCCTGTGTGGTTATTTCGGTGATCGTTATTGTTATACTTGGAATTGCGATGGCATTCACACCGCAAGATTCCG
>SFZC01000248.1 GCA_004558955.1 bacterium
AAAGACATACAAGATTTACTTTATCTCATTGATAGTATAGACGCTCAAGAAAATGTTTGGGGTCTGGATACAAATCAATTCCATAAAGTAAATCTTGTATGTCTTTCTCCTAATTACTGGGGAAGTAATATAGGAAATAAACATTATACTTCACACACTTCTCGATTAATAATTTCCTCTCAAAAAATGGTTGAAGATTTAGAAAAATTTGGGATTGTTAAAAATAAAAGTAATATTTTAAATATCAAAATAGACAGCATCCCAGAAGAATTTTTCTTTGACTTTTTAAGAGGAATTATTGATGGGGATGGATGTATTAGTTTTACTGTGGGTGGAACTTGTAATTTAACAATTACTACTTCAACTATTATGGCTGAGATTCTTAATGAAAAAATAAAACAGATATATGGAGAAAGCAAGTTTTACTTAACACATAGACACAAAGAAGTCTTAGAAAATGCAACTTTACAAGCCACAAATAAACATTTTATTTATCAAATTTTAGAAAGAACTTATAAAGAAGCTAATATTTATTTGAATAGAAAATATAGCAAATATTTAGAATATAAGCAATATTATGAAACTCATTTTAAAAATCTTAACTCAAACGACTATCCCGTAAGGGAGTACATTTACGGTGAAATTCCGTATTTGGAAGTGCCACACATCCCATAGGGATGATGATATAGTCTACTCCGACATTTGAAATAAAATGTGTTAAAGTATTGGGAAACCAACGGTATTAAAGGTATGATATAATTTTTTCCACTGATAATCCAAATTTTATTAACGGTCGTTATCCAAATCAAAGAGTGGTAACTTACCAAGCGAAAAAGCCAAAAAAGGAAATTTTCAGAAAAGAAGATGGTGCTTTTGATAGAGAGGCTTTTGATAGAAAACTTTTTGTAACCGATACATTTAGTTTTGGTACGAAAATAGGACAGATTAGGTAAAAGTGGTCTGGCTATTCAGCAATGAATAGAAAAATAAACGTGTGTGAACTTAGAAATCTAAGGTGTGGGTTTAATAACCTGCTAACGGGGAACCCTAAATCGAAAGACATGGCAATCCCGTGGTAAGAAAAAGGTAATTAACAATGGGTAAAAATATTCCAAATAAAATTGGAAAGCGATATGGGCAATTAGAAGTAAAAGAATATCTTGGTAAAGGCGTTTACCGATGTAAATGTGATTGCGGCAATTTTAGAGACGTTTTGACAAATAGTTTACGAAATGATAGAAAAGGTGTTTTTCGTTGCGAAGAGTGTCAAGAAAAGTATCTAAAAAGCTTGCGAAGAGATAAAAAAGTCGGGCAAAAATTTGGGATGCTTGAGGTAAAAGAGTATCTTGGTAATGGAAAATATAAGTGCTTATGTGACTGTGGAAATTATACCGTAGTAGACACAAAAGAATTGAGTCATGGAAAGCATAGAGGAACAAAATCGTGCGGTTGTTTAACTCCTCATTTTGAAAAGGACGAAAACTTTTTTGAAACAATTGATACCGAAGAAAAGGCTTATATAGCAGGTTTTATTGCAGCAGATGGTACAGTAGTATACAATAAAACTTCTCATGGAATAAAAATTACTTTAAAAAGTAAAGATATTGAATTGCTTGAGAAAATAAAAGATGCTATGGGTTATACTGGTAATATAAAAATTGCTAAAATAACTACTAAATTACCTCAAGGAACAAATTGTTTTTCGGAAGCAGCGACGTTGTTTATTTCAAGTTATAAATTGCCAGAAGATTTAATATCTTTAGGAATTACGCCTAAAAAATCTTTGACTTTAAAAATAGAATTAACGAAAATACCAAAAGAATTGTGGAAACATTTTCTTAGAGGGTATTGGGATGGAGATGGCACTATTTCTCTAACCCGTGGTCAAAGCGGAAAGATTGGATATGGAGTAAGCTGTATATCGTCAAAAGATTTTTGCGAACAAATGAAAGAGATGATAGAAGAACTTCTTCCAGAAATCCATCCTCATATAAATGATATAAAAGATTCTGAACATACTAAAGTTATTCGCTTAAGCACAAAAAATGCCATGCTTAAATTTGGTAATCTTCTATATAAAGATGCCCATATTTATTTAGAAAGAAAATATCAAAGGCATTTAAGAAATTTAAGGAATATAGAAAAGATTGATAATTGTTTAACTTATAATTTACGCAATCTTGAATTGGAAAAAGAATCTTTTATATCATTTATATGA
>SFZC01000249.1 GCA_004558955.1 bacterium
TGTTTCTTGCATTTTCGGAAAACGAAATAAATAAATCAGCGGCTTTACCTAACAAAGTTTCTTGAATTACAACATTATCACCTTGTTTAGTCGTTCCGATAAAACTACCAAGATTTTTTGATTTTGCTTCAACAATTTTATCAAATGCCTTATTTACAACGGCTTCCACGTTCTTAGATTTTCCAGAAAATGATTGATATCCTGCATAATTAACAGGACTGATATTTTGTACTAACATTATGAATCCTCCGATTGAGTAAGTGTATATTACACACTTATTAGAATACAAAATACATCTGTTGTCAATATAAAATTTTGGAATAAGCCGACAAGTTTACGTCATTTTGAAACCTTAGAAAATTGGAATAGTTTTTCTCATCAATCAATATCAACAGGTGGGCGTTGGATTTTTTCAATCGCTTCACGAGCGGTAAAGACAACGGCTTCAGGAACATTCTCTATCACGGTCAACTGTCGCAGTACATCAACAACACGTTTAAAGGCACGAACTATGTCACCTTCACCCATTTCAAGAGATTCTGTCACGGTTTCCCACTCAGCCCCTTCAACCCATAATTCAATCATTGAACTGAAATAAGGGTTAATATACAACGGCGAGTCAATATCATGACGAGATTGTGCTTTAAAAATCTTTTTCTTGATATTGCGGATTTGGTTAAGAGTTTTGCGAACAGGCTCAGAGAACGGAATATAAGGGATTTCCGTACGCAAATCTTCAGTCGTAATCGCACAAATTACCCCCGCAAGTTGAGCAGGCGTAAGATTTTCCAAAACTCCCGAGAAAATTATTTCTGCCAAATATAATTCATTTTCAGCCCTGATTTGAGAGGTGGTTTTACCTTTTGCAGTCGGATAATCGTTTTCCAAATAACCAAATTCTTTTAAAATTTCACGGTGAGCCAAAAATTTATTCCAATAAATATCCTTTTGCCGTTCAATTTCCTTTTGTAGTTTCTTCTTTTTAGACAAAATCCGTCCGATAACCTCAATATTTTTCGAGTGTTTTTTATAATATTTGCAACAATCACAAGGAAAACTTTTCATTTTAGTAAGTTCAGCCTTGTTACGTTCGCCAAATTCAATAACTTCAGGGGAAAGTGGTCTGTGTTTTGCTTTTTCCTGACGAAGAATTTTCTTATAAGTTTGCCTATTTTGAACATACAAAAATCTTACCCTGTCATATTCTGCCATAGTTTGGTCAGTCAATTTTGCAGGACAAACAAATTCACGCTCTTTTATATCAGTATCAAATTGTTCAAGTTGAGCCAAAATCGGTTTCAAACGAAAATCGGAAGAATAATAACCAAAACTTTTCAAAATAAGTTCTTTTGATTCTTCTAAAGAAAATCTTTGTAACAAGTTCAAAACCATTGAATAACTCGGTGAAAAACGGCTTTCCAACGGATTTGAACCGCTCAAAACAAGTTCTGCAACCTCTTCAGGAGATTGAAAAGAAGTGCCTACAATAGTTACATAGCCGACCTCGTCCATTCCACGACGTCCCGCACGACCTGACATTTGCAAAAATTCGTTAGCCGTAAGCATTCTGTGTCCCGTGTCAGTACGTTTGCTTGTTGAACTTATTACGGTCGAACGTGCAGGCATATTAATTCCCGCAGCAAGAGTTTCCGTAGCAAAAACGACCTTTATCAAGCCCATTTGAAAAAGTTTTTCAACCAAATTCTTCCATGCCGGTAATAATCCTGCGTGATGCGAAGCAACACCTTGTATTAAATATTCAATGTGTTTGTTTCCGTATAGGTGCGGATTTTCGGCAATATACTCATTTATAAACGCTTTGATTTTTTCCTGTTCGTCTTTTGTATTTAGCCCCAATCCTGAACATTTTTCCATTTGCTCGTCACATTTTTTGCGGGAAAAAGTGAAATAAATCGCAGGAAGCATGTCATTTTCAGCCAAATTGGAAATAATTTGTTTTACATAAGTTTTTTTACGCTTGTCTTTGCCCTTTGCCCATTGAGGTTTTTCAGGCTTAATTTTTTTATTTAATTTTCCGTCAGGAGTTAACAAAGGCAACAATTTAAACGGTTGTGAACTGTCAAAATAATAAAATCTGAGCGGAACAGGTCGAAAATCGGTATTTACCAACTCGGTTCTTGAATGCACGGTATTTATCCAGTTTGTAAGTTCATCACAATTTGCAACCGTTGCTGACAGTGCAATAATTTGAATATTT
>SFZC01000250.1 GCA_004558955.1 bacterium
GCTTCTACTATTATGAAACAAGAGTTTAAATATAGCGGCGCAAAGTTTGAGATTGTACAATCATATTTGCACGCTATAGATATTCTGTCCAATCCATCATGCAATGGTTCATATAACCCAAATCTTAAAATTGTTTCGTTAAGATCTATTTGGGTTCCATTCTTATTTTTATGTAGACAAGCCGTTGAATTATCATTAAAAAATGCATTGGAATTAACAAATATTGAGATTAAGAGACCAACGCATAATATTAAAGAATTGTGGGACGTATTTGTTAAAGAGAATAAAACTTATATATTTGAGGGAGAGCAATGCTTTATTAAACGCATTTCTGTATTGGTCGAGGTTTTGGATTCTTTGGATAATGACGGTTCACATTTCCGTTATTCCACCTCAAATAATAATGATCTTTATAGAGAAAAACCTTATCTTATAAATCCAAAACGATTTTCAGATGAAGTTCATAGTATGGCATTAACGCTTAACTGTATTGATGTTTCGTTATTCATTAGATAGTTTTTTATGCCGCGAAAGGTTCTTGACGTGAGAAAGGAGTGTGTCAGGCTATCTTGCCAAAGGCAAACGAAAAGCCCCTCGGGGCTGTCGGTTGGCGGTTTATTTGCCTACCGACACGCTCCTGAGAGGCTCACGTCAAGAACACCGTGGAATAAATCGTCTGCGTAATTGTCAGATACGCATTACAAGTCTGAAGTCTTTAAGTCCGTAATACTCTCTGTTTTGTATCACATACGGCGTTTTGACGTTTTTGTCGTAAAAAGAAAAACCCTGACTTTCGTCAAGGTTTATCGTCTTTGGGGTGTTGTAGATAATTATCATTTTGTCGTCATACAATTGAATTTCTTTTATGAAGTAATTTATCAGTTGTAGCGGCTCTTTTTCAAGCGCGGATTTGTAATAATCAATTATTTGCTCTTTGGAAAGTCTGAACGCCGTTTGAGATTTTTCAATCGTCAATCGCTTTTCGATGTCGGTCAGTTTTTCTTCGAGTTCTCGCATACGTTTCATAACCGTTGCGCTTTGTCCGCCTAATTCTATGGCTTGCATAATGTTGTTTATCGTGTTCTCTGTTTGGCGTTTCTCTTTTATGAGATTTGTCAGAACCGAGTTTTGTTTTATGCGGTTTTCCTGCACTTGCAGTAAATACGTTGCCATTTTATCTAATATTTCGGGGCGTTGCATTTGTTCGCATACGTTGTCAAGTACATATTTTTCGAGTATTTCTTTCCTGACTTGCGACTTTTTGCAACCGCTTTGGTGTTTTCGTCCCAAACATTTGTAATAGCGTATTTTCTGTCCATTTTTAGCCGTTCCGCATTCCGCAGAAATAGGACTGCCGCAATATCCGCATTTTATTTTGTTGCGAAGAAGATACACGACTTCAACGCTACGAGTTCCGTATTTGTTGGTTTCGGTCTTTTTTCTTACATTCTCGTAAATCTCCGTCGGCACGATTTGCGGATACATATTTGTAAAAACTTCGTTACCGTGTCTGTAAATACCCGAATACTTTTCGTTTTTGAGTATGTTGTAGACGGTATTTCTTGCAAACTTTTTACCGCGGTTGAAAATGCCTCTTTCGGTAAGCGTTTTTATTATGTCTTTAACGTAAACGCCTTGCGCGTATTGGTCGTAAATAAACCTTACTACTTCGGCTTTTTCTTCGTCAATCACAACTTTGTGGTTTTCTACTTTATAGCCGTAAATGATAGTTCCGCCTGTAAAGTTGCCTTTTTGTCTTGTTTCGTTCATTCCGCGCTTTACCTTTTGCGAAAGTTCGGCAGAGTAATATTCGGCGTAGCCCTCAATCATACTTTCGAGTATAATCGCCTCTGGGCTGTCGGGAATATATTCGGTAGCGGAAACGACTTTAACGCCGTTGTCTTTAAGCGTTTTCTTGTGTTTCGTGGTTTCGTATTTATTGCGCGAAAACCTGTCGAATTTGTAAACGAGTACGACATTGAAATCGTGTTTTTTGCTATCTTCTATCATCTGGCGGAAGTCGGGACGATTGTCGTTAGTACCCGTCATAGCACGGTCGATATAGGTTCTTAAAATGAGTATGTCGTTGTTTTTCGCATACTCGTTACATACACGGAGTTGTCCCTCGATGGACTGTTCCGTTTGGCTGTCGCTCGAATATCTCGCGTATATAACTGCCGTTTTCATTTTGTTTTACCTCCTTTGATTTGTCTTTC
>SFZC01000251.1 GCA_004558955.1 bacterium
CCATATACTAGTCTTAGGACCACCGTTATTATGTTTGATATCTAGTCTTATATCAAGATAATTAAAAAGATTACGGGATCAAGTAGCCTTTTAATTGTGTTTATAGCTTGTAGGTTGGGCATACCTGCCCAACAAAAACTAAGTCAACAATATATTCCACCAACTCGAAAATTTTTATCCTTTTTCTATCCTTCCATAAATCCAAAACCTGTCGGAGTATGAGCCGAAATTACAGTATTGTTTTAGGAAAAAAGGATAATTCTAAGGATAAATAAAGGATAAAAAGGATAATTTTTCTTAAATTCAGGGAAGTGCCTTAAATCTAAACAACACCTAAATTATATCCACTTTCCCTCTTTCAAATTTATCCGGCAGATTATATTCTGAAAGAATTGAATTTTTCAACAGGGATTTTAAAATTTATAACGATGCCGTGCTTGCTTACAGAAATGACAAGAAAAATCCGCTTATGCACATGGCTCTTGTTCAAACTTTTGAAATTACTTATGAACTATCTTGGAAAATTTTAAAAGATTATCTGAAAAGTAAAGGCATTATCGCCAATTACCCAAAAGAGGTTATAAAAGAAGCCTTTGCCACAGAAACAATTAAAGACGGACAAACCTGGATAGATATGCTGGAAACAAGAAACTCAACCTCTCACGAATACAACATGGACAAAATTGATAAAAAGTTAGAAGATATCGCATATAAGTATTTTGACGAATTAACCTTATTTGCTGAAAATTTAAAGGATTTTAATGACTGATTTTGGACTACCGCAAAGAACTATTGATGAACTGATTACCTATTTTAAAACAAAACCGTTTATCGAAAAAGTTTGTATTTTTGGTTCTCGAGCAAAAGGAAATTATACCAACGGTTCAGATATTGATTTGGCAATCTGGACGGATTTACCTGAAAAATTCCAAAGAATTTGGGGTAAACTTGACGATTTGCCAACACCGTACAAATTTGATGTAATAGACTTCAAAAATCTTACTCATCAAGGAATGATAAACAGTATTGAAAAGGACGGTATAGTTTTTTACCAAAAAGAACCAGCCTAAAATAAACTCCTAATTTTTGTAAACATTATAGCAAATTTATTTTTTCTTGCGTTTTATAACAAAAAAGTAGCAAGGAGAATCATGATTACATTTAACTCAACCCCAAACAATATTGCATTTGGAGCCCTCGTTCCTAAAAAAGATTACGCAGGACCAATTCTGAAATTAACCAAAAACGAAAAAGCAAAAATTGACAACTTTCAAAAAAAAATCGGTGAACTAATCATAGAAAGAGAAAAACTTTGTGTTCTTAGAAATAAAACGTCTGAATTGAGCAGTTTATGGGATTATTATGCAGATGCAATCACCAGAACCTGCGATACTATCGACTATCTCAGAGCAGAAATCGCTAAAATTAAAGCAGAAAGATTTGCCAAACAAAAAGCAAGATTTGAAGCAAAAAAATCACTTAACATTGAAGGTTAAAATGCAAATTCAACCGATTCAAAATCAAACATTCACCGCTCGCAACAAAGAAATTCGCTTTGCTGACAAAATAATGCGGAAGATGATGAACGAATATCCCGCAATCTCAACATCAAAAGCAGAATACTACACTATTTCTAAAAAAAGACCTCTGTTTTTGGAAAAAGCGGTTTACAATGCCGAAGGTATAATTTCTTATTATCGTTGTATCAGAACTGCAATTTTGCCACGCTGCTTTATCGACAGAGTAATTGAAGATACTCAAAAATCAAAAATCGCAAACTGTGGAGAATTAGCAATTTTATCAAAAGGAGCCTTCCTTGCGAACGGATTTGAGAATGTAAAAATAGCCTCTTTACAAATTCTTGAAGATTTCGGAAAAGAATACGGAAAGTTCGTAACTGACATTGACCATTGCTTCTTGCTTGTAAACAGAGGTAAAAAAGCAAGATTAAACAACATCAAATCCATTGACAAACACGCTATCATAGTTGACCCGTGGTTGGGTTTTGTAGATTATTTGCACTCAGGACTTAGCTGGTACGAAGGTTTATTTATGAAAGGTGTTAAAAACGGGAAATCAAAAAAACAAAAATTTATCCTGACAGAGCTACCAATCCCAAAATCTTCAAGCGACAATTGCAAAAATTTCAGAAAAAAACACCCCGAACTTATCGTTGATAATTTCACAAAAAACGAAAACTAATCTTTCGTATT
>SFZC01000068.1 GCA_004558955.1 bacterium
ATAAGCTCCAATTCCAACGCTTGCGGAACGTCCAAATCGTAATTTTTGGCAAATTCAGAAAAACTTCCCGCAGCCTTAACCATATCGGAACGGTCATAATAGTAATCGTCAGTATTAACTCGAGTTACGGCATCATCAATTTCAAACTCAGTTGCAAACGATTTGATAGTGTCGATAATATCAAGAGTAATAGTTGACTTACCGCTCGCAGTTTCGCCCGCAATACCGATAGATGCAGGTTTTGAAATGTGACCCGATAAATATTTTGCTAATTTAGAAATAATCGAAGGATTATAACCAATCAAAATAGAACCTTCCGACTTCAATTCTTCTTCAAAAATAACTTTTAATCTGTCTTCCACAGCCTGAACCCTGCTATATGGGGTGGAAACATACATTTTTTTAGGCTTTAAAAATTTTTCTTCTTTTTGAGTTTGAAGTACATGTTCTATCATAAAATACATTACCTTCTAAATTTTTACTACATTCATAGTCTTTCTAAAGACTATAACAAAAGTAAGTAAAAAACAAAATATTTTTTGTCAAAATATTAACTAAAGTAAATATAAATTTACAAAAGGATAAGAAATTTAAGAACATAATTCTCTGTTTTATTTTGATTTGGGAAGAGATGCCGAATCTACGCACTCGCATTAAACGTGCCTTCACTTCGTTTTTGGCACTTGAGCTCGTGTTTGTCAGGAATAACATCTTGGTAAGCCCCCAAAGAATTTCATCATTCTGAAAACTTAGAAAATTTTGCGAACGTGCAACAGAAAGTCGGCAAAGGCGAATGCCCTTGCCGACTTCTTTACATTAAATATTTCCGCTGAAATTATTTTTTCATTTCAACTACTGCTTGTGCTGCAGCAAGTTTTGCTTGCGGAACTCTGAATGGTGAGCATGAAACATAATTCAAACCGATTTTATGGCAGAATTTAACTGAATCTGGGTCGCCACCGTGTTCACCACAAACACCGCCAACCAATGTCGGGTTAACTGATTTGCCTTTTTCCATTGACATTTCAACCAACTGACCAACACCTTTGGTATCAAGGGTTTCAAACGGGTTAGAAGGTAAGATTTTTTGTTCTACATATCTGTTCAAGAATTTACCTTCCGCATCATCTCTTGAGTAACCGAAAGTCATCTGAGTAAGGTCGTTTGTACCGAAAGAGAAGAATTCCGCATATTCGGCAATTTCATCAGCAGTCAATGCCGCACGAGGAATTTCAATCATTGTACCGAATTTGTAGTCAACTTCAATTCCTTTTTCAGTCATAACATCTTTTGCAACTCTTACCAAGATTTCTTTTGCAACTTTCAACTCGTTAACGTGACCGATTAACGGAATCATTACCCAAGGTTTAACGTCCAAACCTTCTTTTTTCAAATCACAGCAAGCTTCAAAGATTGCTCTAACTTGCATTTCATTGATTTCAGGGTATGTCAAACCTAAACGACAACCTCTCAAGCCCATCATAGGGTTAGATTCTGACAATGATTCAACGATATGTAACAATTCTTCTTTGTGAGAAGCATCTTTACCTTGAGCCTTCAAAGCAGCAACTTCTGCAATCAACATTTCTTTATCAGGCAAGAATTCGTGTAAAGGCGGATCTAACAATCTGATTGTCATGTGGTGGTCGCTGCCTAAAGCCTTGAACATTGCATAGAAGTCAGCGTATTGCATTGGAAGAAGTTTATCTAAAGCTTCTTTTCTTGCTTCACGAGTACCTGCAATAATCATTTTTTGAACCCAAGGCAATCTGTCAGGATCCATGAACATGTGTTCAGTTCTGCAAAGACCAACACCTTCAGCACCAAATTTCAATGCGTTTTCGATATCTTTAGGAGTATCAGCGTTTGCTTCAACTTCTAACTCTCTGATTTCATCAACCCAAGAGAAAAATTTGTTCCAGTTTTCGTCAATTTTTGCATCTACAAGTTTAACAGCACCGTCCATAACGATACCTTTACCGCCATCAAGAGAAATTACGTCATCTTTGTGGTAAACAGCACCGTCACAACCTGTCAAAGTTTCGTTTGCCAAGTCAATTTTCATGTCTTCGCAACCTGAAACACAAGGTTTACCCATACCTTTTGCAACAACTGCTGCGTGAGAAGTAGCACCGCCTCTAAGTGTCAAAACACCTTGAGAAACAGCCATACCGTGAATATCATCAGGGCAAGTTTCTACACGAACCAAGATAACTTTTTCACCTGCTTCACCTCTTTTTGCAGCTTCTTCGGTATCAAATACGATTTTACCTACTGCAGCACCAGGAGATGCGTTTACACCTTGTGCAATCTTATGAGCTTCAGCCATTGCTTTTGTATCAAAACATGGCAACAAGATTTGGTTAACTGAATAAGGGTCAACCAACTGAATTGCTCTTTCTTTAGTGATAATACCTTCTTCGCACATATCAACGGCAATTTTAACAGCTGCAGCAGCAGTTCTTTTACCATTACGAGTTTGAAGAATCCATAATTTACCACGTTCGATTGTAAATTCCATATCTTGAACGTCTTTGTAACCAAGTTCAAGTTTTTTAGCAATATCAACATATTGTTTGTACAATTCAGGCATTTCAGTTTCCAATTCTGCGATTGGTTTTGGAGTTCTGATACCTGCTACAACGTCTTCACCTTGAGCATTTGTCAAGTATTCGCCGTAGAATTTATTTTCACCTGTTGCAGGGTTACGAGTGAAAGAAACACCTGTAGCACAATCGTCACCCATGTTACCGAATACCATTGTTTGAACGTTAACCGCAGTACCAAAGTTGTGGTCGATTTTGTTCATGTTTCTGTAAGCAACGGCACGAGGAATGTTCCAAGAACGGAATACCGCTTCAATCGCTTCTTGTAATTGTACAAACGGATCTTGCGGGAATTCTTTTCCTGTTACTTCTTTAATTACGTTTTTATAAATAGGAATAAGTGATTTCCAACCTTCAGCTGAAATTTCAGTATCAGATTTTACACCTTCTCTTTGTTTAACTTTTTCAACTTCTGATTCAAAGTATTTTTGTCTGTCCATTTCCCAAGCTACAGAACCAAACATAGTCAAAAATCTTCTGTATGAATCGTAGCAGAATCTTGGGTTATTAGTTAATTTAACCATTGCTTCAACGGTTTCATCGTTCAAACCTAAGTTCAAAATTGTTTCCATCATACCAGGCATTGAAACTCTTGCACCTGAACGAACAGAAACCAATAACGGATTAGTTTTGTCGCCAAATTTTTTACCTGCTTGTTCTTCAACAACATGCAAAGCTGATTTAACTTCTTCCATCAAACCTGCAGGCATTGAATTACCGTTGTTAATGTATTCCATACAAGTTTCTGTAGTAATTGTCAGTCCCGGAGGTACCGGCAAACCCAGATTTGTCATTTCAGCAAGGTTGGCACCTTTACCACCAAGAAGATTACGCATATCTGCATTACCTTCTTTAAATAGCCAAACTCGTTTTTCTGTCATAATTTTTTCTCCTTTATACGTTAAGCTTAAATTGATAAACTCCGTTCGTATTTTATCACAAACATGAGATTTGACAAAGTTTTGACCTCATTAACTTAACGTATTTTTCGCAAATGTTATTATTTTCTTAATAAAATTGTTAAGAAGCCAAAATTTGTTATAATTAAAGTATGGAAGATTTTGATAAAAGTGCACTAACAGACATAAAAAAGAAAGTTAAAGACAAGCTAAGCACAGCAGACCTTTACACCTTTAAAGGTACAGTATCAAAGCTTTTGGGATTGACCGTTGAGGTTAAACTTCCGGGGTTGAAAATCGGCGATTTATGCTATATTGAAAACTTTGCGGGAGAACAAAAACCTGCTGAAGTTCAAGCCTTCAAAGGTGAAGTTGCACAATTATCACTACTGCTTGACGGTAACGGAATCGGGCAAGGCAGCCTTGTTACAACAACAAGACGTCCGATTACAATTCCTGTCGGAGATTTTTTGCTGGGCAGACTGATTGACCCGTTAGGAAATCCTATTGACGGAAAACCTTTAGACACAACAAACGCACTTTGGAAAGAAATCGAAGGACCGCCACCCGGACCGTTTGAAAGACCAATTATCACGGAACAATTCTCAACAGGTGTTCGTGCGATTGACGGCTGCATGACAATGGGTTGCGGACAGCGTTTAGGGTTGTTTGCAGGTTCAGGGGTAGGTAAAAGTACCCTGCTTGGTATGATTGCAAGAAATTCCGATGCAGATGTCAACGTTGTTGCACTAATCGGTGAACGTGGTCGTGAGGTTAAAGAATTTGTTGAAGATGCACTGGGCGAATACGGTATGTCAAAGTCTGTTTTGGTATGTTCAACAGGTGACCAACCGCCACTAATCAGACAAAAAGCACTTTTGACGGCAACTGCAGTTTGTGAATATTTTAGAGATCAGGGTAAAAAAGTTTTCTTGATGACAGATACCGTAACACGTTGTGCAATGGCAGGACGTGAAGTCGGCTTATCTCTTGGCGAACCACCAACAATGAAGGGGTATCCGCCGTCAATTTTCTCATGGTTACAAAAAGTTTTGGAAAGAGCGGGAAACAGCCCGAAAGGTTCAATTACCGCACTATACACCGTACTTATGGAAGGTGATGATATTTCAGACCCGATTGTCGATATTGTTCGTGGTATTGTTGACGGTCACATTTTCTTGTCAAGAAAGGTTGCGGAATCTAACCACTACCCTGCGATTGACGTTTTAGGAAGTATCTCACGTTTGATGAGTGCTATCGCTTCACCTGAGCATAAAAAAGCGGCCGGAAAACTGCGTACGATAATGTCACTTTACCGTGAAAATAAAGACTTGATTGATGTCGGCATGTATCAACCCGGGTCAAACCCGCGACTTGATACGGCGATTGAGATGATGCCAAAGATTAACGCCTTTTTGCAACAACGAACAGACGACAGCGTAACAATGGAAGGTACGATTAATCAACTTATCGAAATGATGCAAAATGTTGATATTTAGAGATAAGACAAAAGCAGAAATTACGTTGTCGGCGAGCAACACCGACATACCTTCGTTTTCGGCACATTACTCGTGCAGTTCAGTATGACTATTTGATGAACCTACCAAATGGTACGTCATTCTGAAAGGCTTAAAAAATCCTTTGAACTTGTGAAAAGTGATTTTTAGCCTATTCAGAATCTGTCAGAAGAAATTACGTTTTCGGCATGACAATGCTAACCTACCTTGCAGAGTTGCTAATTAAAAAGGCGGTTTTGTAACTAGCCGCCTTATAAATGAGTTATTTAATCTTTCTAAATTAACTTTTTTTAGATGCATCAAGAACACTCGCCAGCCACAAGCCTACACCGGCAAGTCCTAAATATTTTGCCGCCGTACCTTTGAAAATCATTTTAGAAGCACCTTTTAAATTTTTTGCACTTTCTTTTCCTTCAATTACGTCCAAAATTTGGTTAGGACATTCAGTGGCAAGTTTCAACGTATCTTTAGCTAAACTTTGTTTTAATTTTCTTGCACCAATTCTGCACAAGGCAGTACCTGCCATAAATGTTGCCCCCGCACCGACTCTGCCGTCACAGATTTGACCTAACCCCGGCAAGACCGCAGACGCTATGGTTTTTGTTGTTGAATTTGATTTCTTTTCTTCGGGATTATACTGATTTGCTCTATTTCCCGCAAAATTTACCGCACTAATTGACATCTTTCTACCTTTCTGAAATTTTTACCTACATTTAATTAGTTTAAAAATTCGCCATAAATGTATTGCCATATTATGGCGAATTTAACAATTATCAAAACTAGCCTAATAGATTTTTCACAAAATTTACTGCCTTTTGTGCTACTTTTGAGGGAGTCTTTGTATCCACAAGAACCCTTCTCATTTCCATGAAACTATTATAGGCTTTTTCTTCCGGTGAACCTTTTTGGAAGGCGTATTTGCAATCGGTTCTAAAATTGTAATTAAAAGGATTTTCATTACTAGGTATTAATCTTTTACATGGTGCATTTTTTGTTGCTTTAAGCCCCTGTTTTACCATTCCCAAACCTTTTCTTGCCCCTACTGATAATAATGTCATAATTTCCACCTTTTCCTTTCGTTTTAATATTTTGTTTTTGCTTACATATATATTAAACCAAGCGAAAGCTGGTATTTGCTCCGCCCCGCCCCGCCACACCATACCATACCATACCATACCATAAAGGAATTATAGCAAGGGTTTCAGACGTTTTAAATTCAACTTAATATTTTGTAACATTGTTAAGTTTGTGAAGGAAAGAGGGGTAGAAATAATACAAAGCAAACAGGTCGTCATTCTTTTTCCCCCCCCCTTCGAAATCAAAGATTTCGGTTCCAGCCATACGGCATACAGTTTCACACGGCTCATTCTTCGCCGGTTCAGCTAGTGCCTGCCAGCGGGGAACATAATCTTTCAATGTAAAACCCCTAAATCATTCTATTAACTTATAGACTTTAAGCAAAATAAATTATATAATCACAACCGATATGGCATTATTAGAAGTCAAGAATTTGAATTTGGGTTTTCGCAAAGAAAACGAATTTTATCAGGCACTTTACGACATTTCCTTCTGTGTTGACAAGGGCGAAATGCTTTCTATCGTTGGCGAATCAGGTTGCGGAAAAACAATGAGTGCCATGAGTATTTTGCGATTAATTCCCAAAACCGCACAAATTACCTCAGGCGAAATTTTTTACAATGGTGAAAATCTCTTAAAAAAATCACAAAAAGAAATGCAAAATATAAGAGGTTCAAAAATTGCCCTAATTCCACAAGACCCGATGACTTCTCTAAATCCGCTTTACACAATCGGTGACCAACTATTGGAAATTATAAAAAAACACCAACATCTGCAAGGTGAAAAGGCTATCACAAAGGCGATAGAAGCCCTTGATGCCGTGCAAATTCCGAGTGCGAAATCGAAACTCGAAAACTATCCGCACGAATTTTCAGGCGGAATGAAGCAAAGAGCAATTATCGCAATGGCTCTTGCCTGCAATGCGGAAATTCTTATTGCAGACGAGCCGACAACAGCGTTAGACGTGACAATTCAGGCTCAAATTATGAACCTACTCAAAGACATTAAACAAGAACAAAACACGGCAATAATCCTAATTACGCACGATTTGGCACTCGTCCGTGAAAATACCGATAATATTGCGGTTATGTATGCGGGAAGAATTGTTGAAAACGCAACGGGAACAGAATTTTTCAACAATCCGACTCACCCGTATTCAAAAGCCTTGTTAAACTCATTACCGTCAGACAATGCAACAAAACTTGCAACAATAAAAGGACAACCGCCAACTATCACGGAACACCTTGAAGGTTGTAAATTCTACCCGAGATGTGAATATTGTATGAATATTTGCAAAGAAATCACTCCAAAATCAATCGAAATTTCACCAAACCACAACGTTTCCTGCCATTTGGTAAAGGAGTAAACTTTTTGTCAGGCATTTCCTGACTTGCGGTGAGTTTGATATATTCGACCCTCGCTTGGATTTTTCCGTTTGTACAAATTTTCTCAATCTTGAAAACCAAAATGCCTTGATGTAAAATTGGTTTGTTAATGCCAACTTTAAAACGGCTGCATTACGTTTAATAAAATTTTACGAACATTAAAATAGAAAAGAGTGAGATTATGAAAAAAGAACTTATTTTTCTTGGACCACCTGCTTGCGGAAAAGGAACTCAAACATCAAAATTGGCAGAACATTTGGGATTTCCTCACATTGACACGGGTTCATTGTTAAGAGCCGAAATTCAAAGCGAATCCGAAAACGGAAAAATCGCAAAATCCTTCATTGACAAAGGAAACCTTGTTCCGGCGGAACTTGTAGCCTCTATTATTAAAGACAGATTGGCAAAAGAAGATTGCAAAAACGGCTACATCTTAGACGGTTACCCGAGAAGCGTTGCTCAAGCAGATTTGCTTGAAGAAATCAATGCAGGCATTGACAAAGATGAAAAAACCGATTTTAGAGCAATTTATTTTGACCTTAATCAGGACGTTTTGATTTCAAGAATCGTAAACAGACGTTCTTGCCCTGTTTGTGGCGAAATTTACAACTTGAAATATAAACCTACAAAAGTTGAAGGTGTTTGTGACAAATGCCACGCAAAATTAACTCAAAGAAAAGACGACACCGAAGAAGTTGCAAAAGCAAGATTTGAAACTTATTTCAGAGAAACAGCACCATTGATTGATTATTACAAATCAAGAAATGTTTTGAAAACAATCAATGCAGAAGGTTCTATTGATGAAGTTTGGGTAAGACTTTTAGAAGTTATTGATTAATAAATTTACCTGAACATTTCACATAAAAATAATGAAACCGACACGAAAAATGTCGGTTTTATTTTGCAAATTTTAAGGTTAAAAAATTACCCACCTTGGTAATATCCATATCTTAAGAATTAGTATAGATTTATCAATATAACAAATACAAAGCAGATAGGTTTAAGCTAATGAAAATACAAAAAAACGCTATCGTCTATTTTACAGTTATTATTTTATTTTACACACTACTGTCACCGGACTTTTTACCAAATGTCGTTTTGCCCCTGAATGATACACTTTCAATCGTAATATTTGTTGCAATAAGCGGTTTAACTTTCAGCTACATAAGCGATTTCGAAGCACAAAAACTTGAACAAAAAATAATCCTGCAACATTCACAAATGGAATCTATTTTGAACAACTCACCAACGATAATGTTTCTGAAAGATTTAAAAGGGCATATCCTAATGGGGAACGACAGATTGGCAGAACTTTTGAACATTGCCCCAATCAAACTTGTCGGACTTGATGTTTACAACTATTTTGTAATCCCCGAAACCAGCAGAATTGAAGACACAACCGCAATAGAAACAAAAGAACCCACAAAATTTGAAAGAATTGTAAGTTTCACAAGCGGACACTCAGGTTATTACAGAGGAATTAAAGCCCCCGTTCTTGACTCAAGAGGCAAGGTTTTCAGTATTGTAGTTATTATGCAGAACATTGATTCTGAACTTGAAAACGAAGAACGCAAGAATACCTTTGTCGCAACCATTGCCCACGACCTTAAAACTCCGACACTTGCACAAATCAGAGCATTAGACCTGCTTTTGGAAAACACTTTTGGAATACTAAACGAGGAGCAAAAAGAAATCATTACCCAAACAAAAAATTCCTGTAAATATATGTCAAATCTGATTTTTACAATACTTGATACCTATCTTTTTGACAACGGACAAATTAAAATCAATTACAAACCGTTCAAAATTCAAGAACTCGTCACAGAAACCGTTTCCGAGATTTCAAACCTCTTGATAGAAAAAGAACAAAAACTCATAGTTAATTCAAATTTAGAAAATTTATTCATTGAAGCCGACAGATTTCAGATAAAAAGAGTTTTGATAAATTTCCTTGCCAATGCGATTTCGCACGGCAATAGAAATTCTCAAATTGAAGTTGATATCACTCTAGAAAATTCCGACTTACATTTAAGTGTCAAAAATAAATCAAAATACTTGCCTAAAGAAGACTTATCCCAACTTTATCAAAAATTTAAAACAAAAAGTGTCAGCAAATCGACAAAACACGGCATGGGCTTAGGTTTATATTTATCAAAACAAATCATTGATGCTCACAAAGGACACGTTTTTGCAGAAAGTACGCCTGACGGAACTTGCACGTTTGGTTTCACCTTACCGAAAGCTCCGAAAGTTAAAAACGAAGATGCAAGAATTTTGTTGTAAAGTTTATCCGTTTAAAAGAAGTGGCACGACCTTTCGGTCGTGCCACTATCATATTTAGGTGAATTTATTTTCAAAAGTTTTATTACTCTGCGGAAATTTTACCTGCGTTGTAAATACCACGAGCAAGGAAACCTAATCCGATTGCTCC
>SFZC01000252.1 GCA_004558955.1 bacterium
TCCATGTGGAAGAAATGGGTAAAGAGCGAGGTTTAATCCCCGCTCTTTTTTTCGCCCTTCACACTTTAATGCTTTAAAGCGATAACGCTTTAAATCGTGAAAGATCTCTGATCTAAATTAGTCTAAAAATACGTACCAATTCTATTATAACAAAAAGCGATCATTTTGTCAATTAGCAAAATAAACAAAAACAACACAAGTATTTTGTGCAAATTTTCACTTGACTTTTTCGTAAAGGTATGGTATATTATAATCGTAAAGAGGAAAGGCAAAGCCACTCCCCAAAAAGGAAAGGAAGTAAAAACAATGTCAGAGTATCGCGAACAGCTGGTTGACCGTATGATTCATATTTACGGTTATGAGAACGAAATCGTTATCAAGTTTTGCGAAATTTGCGAGAAAGACCCCGATAACGCAGAGTTGGATAAGATGTGCGAGTTGTTTGTGTCCTCTCACGAGCAGTTCCCGCAGATCGAGAACGCCGAGTAAGGCGTTCTCTTTTTTTGAGCGGGATAGAGAAAAATATGGCATCAGTTCTATTATAACAGAAAGTGATCCGTTTGTCAATAGAAAAGTGTTCATTTTTTCATTATAAATAAGTTCATTTTTTTCACACGTTGTTCTTGACTTTTTAAGAAAAATATGATATTATATATATAATAAATTGTCGGGTCTGTCTGGACAAAATATATCAATCAAATTATTGTTAAAATTAAAATATAATGTAAAGATAATATAGAGGTGTTAATTTTGGATAAAAAGAAACAAGAAAAAATTGAAATCCGTTTAAGCGCGGATATGAAAGAATAGTTCATTGGTTATGCCACACAACGGCACACCACTATAACAAAATTGTTGCGAGATTATATTGCAAATACTCTACAAGATGAAAACGAAGATGGAGATATTATATTCCCCGCTTTTGTAGATCCTATTGTTTATGATAAAGAAGGTTTTTTACACGACCCGACAATTGACGCACAACTATACGCAGTTTTGGCTATGTTATAGCACAAAGTTGAATTTGTGTTAAGCGAAGAAGATTGTTTTGGATCAGAAGAACCCGGAGATACTTATGAATGGGATTATGGCTTTTACGAAAATGAAATGCCGGATATAACCACGTTATCAAAAATAACAGGCAAAACAACAGAAACTATTATTAAAAATCTTAATCGTTTGTGTGATGAAACAAAACATTTAACTTATCTTTATAAAACAGAAGGACAAGGATATGAGTTTGCCTACGAAGATCGAGGCGAATTAAACTGGCCAGCAAACGTGGCCGTTTCTAAAAAAATTGTTAACTATTTTATCAAGAAACAATATTCAAGCCTTATGATAAAAATGTATCTTTTATTATATCAATTAGAACATCTCACAAATCGAGAACACAAAAAAACATATCGTTATTTTAATATTGAATTTTTGGCTCACGAACTTGGACTTGCCGAAATTGAAGACGAACACTATATTCTCGTTCAAGAAACTATTCAAACAGCCTTAAACGCTTTAAAAAATGACGGTTTAATTAATTTTGAGTTTAAACCCGACGACGAAAGTTATTATTTAACTTTTATAGCCGAAAATGCTGAACAATTTATCAATCAAAATTATAACAATTTTAAAAACGATATTAATAATACTATATAACGGATAAGGAGGATAACGATGGCTTGTGAACCAACATATATAGACCCGACAATCGATTATAAAAAACGTTTTCCATCTGATTGTAAAGATAAGACAGAAAACACAAAGCATTTCTTAAATGATAAAAAAGTTAATACATAGTTATATGCTTATTTTCAAAAAGCATCTTATGCCGTTGACATAACCAATGAAAAAGGCGAAGTTATTGGACAAGAAACGCGAGTAAACGTGAAAGATATTCCTTCATAGCGTAAATTAGCCACAATGATAGGTGAGTTCAGGTAGCAGGACGACGGAACCATCGTATTTAAACATATATCAAGAGACAAATTGCGCGACGATTGGAAATACTTATTTAGCCCATCTATGAGCAATGTATATTGTCCTTATATTCGTTTATCAGAGGATGGCACTTATTATATATTAGATGAAAAAGAAAGATATGGAGTTTTAATACCGTAGCCAATTATTCAATATCTCGTCGCCGGTTTTTCCAATTATGCTATTAAAGTATATCTATATTTATATAC
>SFZC01000253.1 GCA_004558955.1 bacterium
GATAAGTGAAAATTCTGACATGGCAAAATCCTGGGCAACTTTTTGTTGCTCAGGAACTTATAAATAAAGTTAAATTATAGTGTTGCGGAATTAAGGTGTTACTAACATATCCATGCTTATTTTTATTTCTTATATTCTTTGTGTATGCATTCGGGTAATAATCTACAGGTTCAACTCTAAGTATAGTTCCTTTTGATACTTTGAAAAATGCGAAACACATGTCTGATAAGACTTCATCCCCTTTAACATAAACACAAGTCATATTCCTATCATTTACAGTTGTCAATTCAATTTCTTTGCTGTTAATTTGCGTTTTATTTTCAGAGCAAGAACAAAATAACAGAAAGAAAAATATACAATTTAATTTTATGAGTGATAACATATCCATACTTTTCTTGTTTCTGTTTTTATACCGCATTTCCACAATTCTGTTTTTAGGTTTTTCTCCCATTCGTAATAGATAGTCTGGATCGTTTGGTGGGCATGCATCTTGATTAAATGATTTATCATCATTGTTTTTTTCGTTGCCTTTCCATTTTCTCCTTTATTTTCTCCTCGTAGAGTGTAATCAGCGTATCGAACTTAATGATTTCTTCATCCGTGGCATTCGTTGCCTCGAGGTAGTCGATATGGTTGCGTATCAAGTAGAATTCACTATTTGTCTTTATATATCCTCTGTCCTCTACCTTTTTCACCCTTTCCAATCGTTTCTTGTCAAAGTCACGTAAATCCTTGCCGCAAGCAGCACGAAGACGAGCATTGAGGATGGAGTATTCTTTGTCTGATGGAGATGGCTTTAATTCATTTACATATGAATACCATTCTTTTAATTTTTTTAAATTTCCATTTTTGTAGAATTTTAGGATATCAGATTTCATTTTTTCGAAATCCTTTTGAACTTCCAAGATTTCATTTTTATCAATGGTGTCATTAATAAAACAACTACATGCATAATCATACATGATTAAGCACCATTCTTTATAAAATTCTAATTCTTCCATTTTTTAATGTTTAAAAACCTGTATATGGCGCTATATTGCCGAAGTGTTTGTTTGCTCTATCATGGAAATGTCTTCCTAATGGATTCTTTGCAGCAACTCCTCGTATCATCAAAACATCATTTCGTTTGACCTTTTGTCTCATGTATAACAAGTACTCTGTTTTTCTGTAGAGCATAACTTTAGTTTGAATGTTTCGAACCAACTTGGGCTTTAGGGCATCGTTTTACATCTACCCTCAGAGGCATGCATTTCAAGACACGTGGCAATTCCCCTATATAGCCATAATCAGCACCATTAATACGGCATCTTTTAGTGTCCATGTTTAAAATTTTACCATCATAATTTAAACCAATATTGTTAACTTCAATATTATATTTCTTCAAAATAGCATTCATTTTGTCTCTAAGATTTGTTTTGTTCATAAAATCCTTAACATGTTTATGGAAGTCTTCACATTTATGATCTTCAAAATCATTAGATATAGCGACTTCTATTTCAAAGACATCTTCATTCATAAACGCTATTCCCCTTAATGAGTCAAAGTTTAACTTATCTTTCGCTAAACTTAAAAAAGTTGATAATCCTGCAACAAGCTCATCACTTATATGCCCTTTTCTGCAATCAAATGTTTTGTCTTTTAGCTTTTTTATAGTCCGTTTACAATCTACAGAATGTTCAGTATCTACGGAACCAATACCTATATCATAAGTCCCATCTTTGTACTTAAAAGTGTCGAAACTAATACTCGAGACAGTATCGCCCTTTATGAGGTAATATAATTTACCGCTGTAATCCCTGCATGAAACTGCAATTAGGCGAGTTTTACTTTGCTTGTTGTTATTAACGCACGAATAAGAAACTAAAAGCAATAATAAAATCAAGATGCTCTTAAATAATTTTGAAATAACCATATGCTTTATTTTTTTTATTTAACGTGAGTTCGACGAAATATAAGTGCTTGAAAATTTGGTGATTAGCGAAAATTGTTGTAACTTTACAGTGTTGAAATACAAAGAATTACAAACAACAATCGCTATGATCACCGAGGACAAAGTTAGAGAATTATTTTGTATTGCAGATGTTTTTTGCAAGTTTTTTGATGCCATGATGGAAAAATATACCCTGAAAGCAGATAAGAAGCGGCAATATCACCGTAA
>SFZC01000069.1 GCA_004558955.1 bacterium
CCTGTTTGGTTGAATACACCTGTTTCGGATTTGCTGATAGAGTTGCCGGCGGTACGTTAAATATCGGTACTATTGCAGACCCTGCAACATTTACCGTTGCTCGTGGTACTGTTTACAAAGATGCTTCCGTAAACGTTGAAAAAGGTAGCACAATGGAAATTACGGGCGGTAATGTAATCTTGGACGGTGCAACCGATGATTTGAAAGGTTCATTGACAATGTCTAACGGGCTTTTGGTACTTGATTCAATGACTAATAAACACGCAGAAGGAACTTTCACTCAAACAGGCGGTACAACATTGGTTAAAGGTAACGGATTTACAATGAATAATGATAATGACGTTATTTCGGGCGGTGTTGTCGGTATTGGCGGAGATACCGCAGGTAGCGACTTGACGATGAAGAAAGGAACTATCAAGGGTACTGATACTAAGATTTATATTGATAACGGTTCTAAACTTGATGTTGGTGGCGGTTATGTAACAGACGGTGCTCAAGTTGCGGCATCTGATACAAGTTCGGTTACTGTTTCTGGCGGTATTATTAATAATGATGCGAAAATTTACCTGACTGATAACAGCACGTTAGATGTTACTGACGGTGATGTTGAGTTGAGTGCTTACATCAATTTGGGTGAAAATGCTACATTAAATCAATCAGGCGGTAAAGTTGCTTTGTCAGGTACAAGTGATGTTGTTGCAGGTAGTATCAACATTTCGGGCGGTGATTTGTCACTTACTGACGTTAATAAAACTACTACAGATAATGTTACATATAATCAAACCGGCGGTACTACACATCTTGAAAATTCTAAACTTGTTCTTGCTACTCCTGCAAGCAAAATTTCAGGCGGTGCGTTGACACTTAAAAACAGTGCGTTAGATATTAATAACTCTTCAGAAAATAAATCTGACTTGACAATGGAAGCAAGTGATTTCAAGGTTCGCAAAGGTAATTCTTACACAATAACCGGTGGAGATGTTGATAAAGAATCAACAATTGCAGTTGAAAAGAACGCAACGTTAGGTATTGACGGTGAAGATGCGGTAGTTCGTCTGGACGGTAATAACGATGTAATTACAGGTAATTTGGTAGTTTCAAACGGTACTTTGTACATTTCGGATGATTTGACAAAGGTTACAAATTCTGAAGGTAACTACATTCAAAATGGTGGTAATGTTACACTTGATGATTCTCGTTTAACACTTGAAACTTCAGGCAGCAAAATTGCATCAGGCAGTATGACATTGAAAAACGGTTCAACATTGACAATCGCTGACCCTAGTTCTGGTGTAACAGGCGGTGCGTTGTCTATTGATGACACTTCAAAATTGTATTATATGTCAACTGCGGGCATGAACCAAACAACCGATAAAATCAGTTTGGCAACATCAGGTTACGTTGATTTGATGAACGGAAAGGCGACTCAGAACGTAATTGACAGTTTGGTGGTTAATAACGGTAAAGACGGTGACGGTCAGGCAGATTTCGCAATCGATATCAGTGCAAGGTCTTCAAGCGAACATAAAACAGATGTTATCAAAGCGAATACGATTAGCGTTTCTACAAAAGGAGAAACAGGTGTAATCAATATTTCTGATTTCGGTTTCCAAGGTGACTTGACAGGTGACGGAGCTCCGATTTCTAAACACATCAGATTAGGCAAGATTTTTGATTCTGATAAGATTGGTGAAGAAGTTAAATTCACAAGTACGGATAAAGAAATTGCTACTCCAATCGGTAACTACAGATTGAATGCTTCTTCTGCTAATGACGGTAATTACTCGTTGGATTTGACAAGTTTCAATCCTCAGGTATTCAGAGGTCAGGTTGCTACGGCTGCTTCATACTTGAACCAGTTGACGGTTAATGATTCGTTGTTCAACAAGGCTCAAATCAGAAGATATAGCCCAAGTTACGGCGATATGTTCAGAAACAGAACAGCTTTGGTTGAAGGTATTGCAAGTTATGACAGAACATTAAGAGAAAGCGAAGTTTGGACAGAGGCTATCGGTAACTTTGAAACATTCAAATTTAACCATGACTTAGATAAAGTTCGTAACAATTCTTGGGGCTTTATTGTTGGTAGTGACTTCGGTGTTAAACGTTTAAGACGTGGTTGGTCTTGGGTTCCGACAGGTTATATTGCATATACGGGCGGACACCAAACATTTAATAAGGTTAGTGCAGATGAAAACGGTGCTCAAATCGGTTTCATGTCAAGTTGGATGAAGGGTAAATTCATTCAAACTGCCTTGATTAACGGTGGTATTTACGGTACAGATATGAACGTAGCTAATTCTTCAGAACATGCATTTGGCTACTTTGCAGGCTTGGCAAGTAAGACGGCTTATGATATTCAGGTTACTCATGACTTCAAGATTCAACCTGCGTTGACCTTGTCTTACAATATGTTCGGTAAGCAAAATTACCACAGTGATTACGGTAATATGCACATGAAGAGCGGTTTCTTGAACGGCTTTAATATTGCACCGAATATCAACTTCATCTTACAAAAAGAAACTTGGAGTGCTTATGCTCAAGTATCTTACGCTTGGAATATCTTTGGTGGTTTGAACGGTAGAGCGGGCGATGTTTCCTTGTCTTCTGTTCACTTGGCGGAAGGTTATGTTCAGTATGCTTTGGGTATGACAAAATCCTTCTCTGACAGATTGGATATGTATGCTCAAGCAACCTTCAGAAATCTTGGCAGAACAGGTGTTGTATGTCAAGGTGGCTTGAACTGGAGATTATAATAAATAAAAATATAAACGGGTAAGTTTCTTGTATTGTCATACTTGTCGCAAAGTTCACTGACTTGCTCGTTTATTATTTTGTAAAAATTTCCTGAAAAATATGGTTTCAAAAAGATACTATATTAAATTCCTGTTTTCCCTTTTATACCGTGGTATAGAAAGATTTTTGTAAAAATAACGCAAAATTTATTTTTATGAGCGTTATATAGAATAGTAATGAAGATAAAAAGGAGAAAACATGAATTCAGTTTCTAATAATAACGTGACTTTTGGCGGTGCGTTCGTAATAAATTATAAAAAATCAATTCCCGGAATGCGTGAAGGTTTTGAACATGCTATAGGAAAACATAAAAGACTGATTTTTGAAGATTATAATGGGAAAAAGGACACGGTTTTGTATGTGTTGAAAAACAGTAAAGATTATGATGCTGCAACTTTTTTGAAAACGAATAACAAACGTTTTAAATATATGCCGGATGTTGATACAAAATTGCAGTTTGAATATTTGGAAGATGCGGAAAAATATATTAGCGAGAATAAACCCGTTGTAATTTCAAAAATCAAAGACCTTATGAATTTTGTGACGGAAAACAGGCTTAAACAAAGGGCGAACTACAGACGACCAATTAATGAATATATTTTCAAAAAATTAGGAATTACAAATGATGCGGTGGTCAGAACGAAAGATTCTCGTGGCGTTGTGCTTTATCTTGATAAAAATACGGGTAAACCGAAAGTTCAGCTTTCACCGTATAATGAGAACGGTACAACTTTTGTAAGAGTAAAAGACAGCACCTTCCCTTATGAAGTTTCTCGTTATGCGGTTGATAGGGACGGAAACTTTTTGCATAAATTTGAAACTCCTGAAGATATAAATACCTTCAATGACAAGTTCAAAAAGGCGATACAATTTTTATGCCAACCCGAAAAGTTTAAAAAGTAAGAAACACATCATTTTGTGATTGAAAAGACATTATACCAATTCTTTGTCCTTGACGTAGCGAGGTCTTGCTTTGACTTCTCTATAAACCTGTCCGACATATTCCCCGATGACGCCCAAACAAAAGATTTGCAACCCGCCGAAGAAACATAGTAAGGTAATCATGGTGGTTACACCGTTTGGTGAGTTGTTGAAGAAGATTTTTTCACAAATAGTTTCAATACCTACCGAAAATGCAAAAACTGCCATTAAAAAACCTAAGCCGGCAACAATTCTCAACGGGAAAATGCTGAAAGAGGTTATTCCGTTGAGGGCAAGTCCCATTAGTGACATAAAATTGAATTTTGATTGACCCGCCATTCTCGGTTTTACGTCAAATTTTATTGTCGAAGTTTTTAATCCGAGTTCATAGAAAAAGCCACGCAAAAACAAGGCTTTTTCAGGGTATAGAGCCATCATATCGAGTGCTTTTTTGCTGACTAAGCGGTAATCCGAATGATTAACTGGGATTTTTGTCCCCAACAAATTCATGACTTTGTAAAACATTAAAGCGGTGGTCTTTTTGAAGAAACTGTCTGTATCTCGGCTATTTCTGATACCCAAGACAATTTCATTACCTTTCATAAATTCATCAACAAAACGCTCGATAGCCAATTCATCCTGTTGTAAATCCGCATCAATCGACACTACGCAATTGCATCCGATTTCTCTAACGCCTTCAAGTCCTGCGGTTAAGGCTTTTTGGTTGCCGTAATTTCTGATAAATTTTAGGGCTTTAATTCTTGTAGGGTTTTCGTTGTGCAAACGCTCGATTATTTCCCAAGTTTTGTCGGCAGAACCGTCATCAACAAGGTATATGTAACTGTCTTGAGTGATTTTATTTTTCTCAATAAGCATGTCAAAGACTTCTAATAATCTTTTGCAAGTCTTTTCTACACATAATTCTTCATTGTAGCATGGAATTGTTACCGCAAGTTTAGGTGTTTGCATTGTTGCCCTCTTTCTAATATCATTATTATATTAACATTATATTGCAAGGGAAGCTTATGGTAAAGAAAAAATTTATATTGAATGCAGATGATTTTGGGTTGACTCAGGCACATAACCAAGCGGTTTTGGAAGGTTATAATAACGGATTTTTGACGAGTGCAAGCCTTTGTGCAAACGGTGAAGCGTACGAAAACGCTATTCACGATATTTTACCTGATTGTCCGAATTTGGGACTTGCCGCACATTTAAATATTATGGAAGGTAAACCGCTGACCCATTGTCCGTTGCTTACCAATGTGAATGGGGAATTTAACTCAAGCTATCAATATTTGGTATTTAACCAAAATAAAAAAGAATTGTTATTTCAAATTGAAAAAGAATTTAGGGCTCAAATCGAAAAAATTTTGCAAGATGTTAAGATTGACCATTTAGATTCCCATGTGCATACTCATGCTATTCCGCCGATTTTTGATATTACCTGTAAATTGGCTAAGGAATACGGGTTGAAATACGTCCGAACTCAGTATGAAGAATTGTATTTTATTCCGAAATCCAAAAAATATTTGACTTTGAATTATCCTTTGAATTTAGTAAAAATTGCACTTTTACAGTTTTTTACAAAAATTAATCGCAAAACTCTTGAAAAATACGGGTTGAAAACAAATGATTATATTATTGGGGTCGGATTTACCGGCATGATGGATTCAGATGCGATACATTACGGGCTTGAGGTTTTGGAAAATGATTGCGTGGCTGAGGCTTTGATTCACCCGTGCAAATATTCAACTTCTGTCCAAAATTCTCATACAAAAGAATTTGAAATAACTCAAGATATGCAGCTCAAGGCAACTATTTCAAGACTTGGTTTTGACCTTGCAAATTACAAGAATTTAGACTAATGAGAAAACATTTTACTGCAATAATATTAATTATTTTTTGTGTTGCGTTTGCAATTTATACAAATTACAAAAATTGCTATAAAAATGTTTTGACTGTGTATTCACCGACAAAGCTCGGGTTGGATTTGAATAAAAACAGAATTATTGATTCTGATGAGATAGTTTGTGTTGATAATCTTGAGGCTTTTTCGCTTGAACCGACAGACAAATTTGTGGCAAAGTATTCAAAGGAATATAACCTTTCAAAAAACGATATCATAAGTCTTGGATATTTGGCTCAGGAATTTGTACAGAAAAGAATTGAAAATTCTGATGCAAAAGTCAAATTTACGGGAAAAGTCACGACAGAATGCAGATTTGCCGACGTAACTTTTCAAGATTACGATTACAAAACTATGTTATTACATAGCGGGTTTGGAATTTATAACGGTAAAGTCGGGGATTTGGAAAAGTTCCGAAAAAATCTTGCTAGTGCAAGAAAATTGCACCTTGTAATTCTTAATCACAATTCGGGAAAATTCCATACGCTTGACTGTCCTTACGGAAATGTGGCTCGTGATATCGTGATAATTCCAGAAAGACAACTCCCGACCAATGCAAAGCCTTGCAAATTCTGTCATAAAACCAAATCAAAGAATAAAAAATATAAATTCAAAAAGGATTTTAATATTTTTAATCTTCCGCAAATTCCGCAGCCACCAATGACTTTGACGGAAGGTAGCATAACGACTTATTTAACCGATTTCACAAGACAATTAAAACCTAATAACGAATGCAAAACAGCACCGTGCAAAGCGTTCGTAAACCTTGTTGATAATTCAAAAACAAGCATTGATATTGCGATTTTCGGGTATAATGAAATCCCTGCGATTACCGACGCCTTGCAAAAAGCCAAAAATCGAGGGGTTAAAATCAGATTTATTTATGATGAACCGTTTGATGTTTTGGAAACTTACTATAATGATAACCGGATTATTAAAAATTTGGCAAGTGTTTCGGCATCAGATAGAAATTTGAGGGCAAAAAGTTCAAGTAATTACCTTATGCACAACAAATTTGTAATCTTTGATGAGGCGACTGTCTATACGGGGTCGATGAACTTTTCTTCAACTGGTTTGTCCGGGTATGATGTGAATGATATCGTGGTTATCCAATCCAAAGAGGTTGCGGATTTGTATCAAAAAGAGTTTGAGCAAATGTTGAAGGGTAAATTTCACACTGCAAAAGAAAAATTACCAAATAACAGGACTTTTAAACTTGGTGATACTGCTATAGAGATTTATTTTTCACCGAAAGATAAGAGTTCAGGGCGAATTGTTCAAATTTTGAAGAGTGCTAAAAAATATATTTATGTACCTGCTTTTTTGATTACTCATCAGGGAATTTCAACTGAACTTATCAATGCTAAAAATCGTGGAGTTGATGTGCGGATAATTCTTGATGCAAACAGTACGAGTACAAAAAATTCTAAACATAAGATTTTGCGTTCAAACGGAATACAGCTCAAGACTGAGAATTACGCAGGAAAACTTCATTCAAAAATGATTATTGTCGATGATGAATATTTGATTACGGGTTCTATGAATTTTTCAAATAGCGGTGAAAATAAGAATGATGAAAATCTGTTGATAATCAATGATAGCAAAATTGCGAAGTTGCATAAGGATTTCTTTTTGTATCTTTGGACGATGATTCCGAATAAATATTTGAAGTTTAATGCTCGTCCAGAAAGCAAAGAGTCTGTCGGTTCGTGTTCTGACAGTGTTGATAATAATTTCAACGGCAAAATTGATCAAGCCGAAGAATTGTGCAAATAAAGTATTAAGCCCATAAAATCTTTGTTATACATAAAAACACTCCTAAATTTATACTTTAGGAGTGTTTTTGATTATATACCTTTTTTTAATTAGTCATCTTGCAAGGCTTCGTGACCTGATTTGTGCGATTTTAGTAACACGCCTCTTTTTGAAGTTTGAATGAAGTTAATCATTTTTTCGATGTATTCGTTCATTGGAATTTCAGCTTTGATTTTTTCAATCGCTTGAGAAGTGTTGTAATCTTCTGAAATTAACAATTTGAAGGCTTCATTTGTTGCAGTTCTGATTTCTAACGGTACACCGCGTCTTTTCATTGCGATAACGTTAATTCCTCGTGGAACAGGTGGTCTGCCTTCGCCTTTTGAGTAAGGCAAAATGTCTTGACGAGATGCTGAGAAGCCGCTGATAATTGCCATATCACCAATTCTGATATTTTGGTGGAATACGCTCATTCCGCCGATGAAAGCTCCGAAACCAACGTGAACGTGACCGCCCAAGGTTGCAAGGTTTGCCATGATAACTTGATCTTCAAGTACACAGTTGTGTGCAACGTGAGTTCCAACCATTAATAAACATTTGTTACCGATTCTTGTTGTATAATCACCACAAGCGGCTGCTCTGTGGATAGTTACGTTTTCTTTGATAATTGTTTCATCGCCGATAACAACTTTTGTTGCTTCGCCTTTGTAGCCCAAATCTTGCGGTTCTGAGCCTATTGTTGCAAATGGTGAAATTGTACAATTTTTACCGATTTCCGTAAATTCAATGTGAGCATTTGAAATTACTCTTGTTCCGCTACCGATTTTTACGCCTTCGCCAATAACTACATAAGGTCCGATAATTGCATCTTCCGCAATTTGTGCTGAAGGGTGAATTATTGCTGTTTTATCTATCATAATCTCTCCTCTGTTCTTCTTTCCGTATGTTTACAATTATATTACAAATCAAGACAATATTAAAATCCTTTATATTATTTTAATATGATATTATAATATTTTTGTAAGTAATTTAAAGAAGGGAGAATTTTATGTCAAAAACAGTTTGGGAAAAATATGCAAGTGTGCTTGTAGATTATTCAACAGATGTTCAAAAAGGCGATACGGTAATGATTAAATCTGATTCAATTTTTGCGAAGGATTTGGTCAAAGAGATTTATAAAAGAGTTTTGGAAAAAGGAGCATTCCCTATATTGAGATGTTCTTATGGTGATTTTGCGGAAATTTTCTTAAAAAATGCAAATGATGAACAACTTGATTATATCGACCCGATGACAAAACTTGAGTATGAAACGGTTGATAAGTTTATTACAATCGGAGCACCGCTTAATACAAAATGTTTGTCAAGAGTAGATTTGAATAAGCTTGCAAGACGAGGGAAGGCAACAAAAACTTTATCTGAAATGATTATGAAACGTTCTGCAGAAGGTTCTGCAAAATGGGTAATTGCTGATGTTCCGACTTATGCTTTGGCACAGGAAGCAAAGATGTCACTTGACGAATATTCCGAATTTTTGTTTAAATCCTGCTATCTTGACCTTGATGATCCGATTGCAAAATTGAAAGAACTTGATGAAAAACAAACCCGTTGGGCAAATTATTTGAATAATGTCAAAGAAATTCATATTACGGGCGAAAAAACAGATATAAAGTTTAATGTTGAAGGCAGAAAATGGATTAGTTGTTCGGGTTTGAATAATTATCCTGACGGCGAAGTTTTCACCTCTCCTGTGGAAGACGGAATTGAGGGTGAAATTTACTTCGATTTTCCGCAAAATTACAGAGGAAACAGTGCAAACGGTGTTCATTTGAGGATAGAACACGGAAAAATTGTTGAAGCTCACGCAGATAAGGGGGAAGAATTTTTGCATGCAATGATAAATATGGACGAGGGTTCTCACGGAATCGGTGAAATTGCAATCGGTACAAATTTTGAAATCCAAGAGGTTACGGGAAATATTCTTTTTGATGAAAAAATCGGGGGTTCAATTCACATGGCAGTCGGAGCTTCTTACCCTGAAACTGGCGGAAAGAACGTATCAGGACTTCACTGGGACATGATTAAAAACATGAAAAACGGCGGAAAAATTTACGCTGACGGTAAATTGATTTACGAAAACGGAAATGTTTTGATTTAACGTATAAATATATTAAACAGATTTCGAATAGGCTAATTTAGTAAACTCAAAGGATTTTTCAAGCCTTTCAGAAGGACGAACCGTTTGGTCGGTTCACCAAAATGTCATTCCGGACAGCACGAATAAAATGAGTGCGTGATCCGGAATCTGTTTGACTTTATAACAGATTCTGAATAACAAGAAAATTAAATGCTCATTACATTCACATAAATTTTCTAAGTTTTCAGAATGACGAGAGCTTTGGTAAGCTCACCAAATAGCCTATTCGAAATCT
>SFZC01000254.1 GCA_004558955.1 bacterium
AACCCCTGCAACGTAAAAATTTCATCTTTATACGTGTGTAAAATGGGTTCCAGCTGCTGCATATGCTTTAAAATAATATCAATGCTCTGCGGTTCTGTATCATAACTTTTTCCATTCCAGTCATATAAGAATCGAACAATGTAATGCTTCCCCTGTTTTTGTAATGCCTGAAACAGTTCATCTATATTCTCCAGTCCTTTTTCTGAGATGTCCCCATTGGCATAGTTTTGTAAATTAATTTCGATGAGTTCTAAAGAATATTCTTCATCCAACCCCAACGTATTCTTCATAAGCTCATCAAAGTCCGTACTTTCATCTGTAATCGTATATCCATAAAGACGATAAAATCCCCGATTCACATTTGTAAGTTTTTTATCAGACTCTTTAAAAGTCTCAACCTTCACATCCACTTGCCAATGATATTTTATTTTAAAAAAAATACTAATTCCGCCTAACAGAACCACCAAAAAGCATAAAATACATACTGTTATTCTTTTTCTCATTATTCTCCCAACTCATACAATCGTGCTGGATTTTGTTCAATGCGATAACACACAAATCGCTCATCTTCAAAATAAATACTCATATCGCTTCCATATTTTTTCTTGAAATTATTACACCATCGATTAATTTTAGATTCCAAAATCAGTCGACTTCCTAAATTTGAATAACTGTCGGACAATTTTGAAAAATACATTGTCTGAAAATCTGCTAACTCATCTGATATTTCTCCATGTAAGTAGTTATTTCCAGAACCATACGCAATATTAGCATTTTTGTATATTTCGGCATAACTGTTATTTGCTAACCATGCAGGTCCTTCCATAAAATATATCTGAGCATACTGAATTGGCTGCTTCTCCACATAAATGAACAAACAATTAGTTGGAATCGTATAATCGCCTTTTGCTATTTTTTCAGAGAATTTAAGTAATTCCTCATGTCGACCATATTCGATAACCTGATACAGTTCGTCTGTAGTCGATATGATTGTATACGAATTTTGTGGATATTTTCGAACAATATCATCTGTCACATTAGCCGCTTCATTATATCTTGTCAGCCAACAACTTAAATATCCATGATAAATTCCCACTCTATTACATCCGATATATATACCGATTACACATGCAAAAGATAGCAATTGTAATATCACATTAAATCCAACTTTATGTAACAATGTAAAAATAAAGTCTACTGGAACCATAACAACAGCTATAACCAGTATCTGTTCGATTGAGCATAAACGCAGACTATCTACCAACATGGGCAACCCAAAAATGGATGGTTTATACATTATCATGAAAACAATTGATGCAAATACAATACTTGGATATCCTTGAAAACTTCTTTTTGTTTCTCTTGTAATTCCGAGTTTCTTGAAAAATCCAAGGAAAAATAAACAAACTCTAATCCCCAACCAAATTACTACATCTAAAAGCAACAATAAAACAACAAATTTTGACCTATTTTCTCCATATGTTTCTATATACCCATTTCGATATAGTGCTTGTGATTTATCCGTTACATAATTTTTTATTTTTTCCTGCAAAGAGATTTTTTCCCCAACAGCCTGGTAATTTGATTCATTTGTACGAATACCAGACTGTGAAGAAACCTCAACCAGCTCACTTCCCTCAAGCTTCTCTTCTGTAAATTCTGTCTGATTTTCTGACACCTCCTGTGTTTCTGTTTCATCCTTTGATCCTTCAATCACATTCATTGCCCAGCCAATAGATCCTTGAAATGGAATTCCTTCAGCTAACGCCAACCCCATCGGCACAACTGCAATCAGTACTCCACTCACACAACCTATTATAAGACCACATAACTTTCTTTTTCGAAAAACCCTTGTAATCAAACATACTGCTATTGGGAAACAAATAAAGAAAGCCATAATTGTCGCATAAAAATGACAACCTATTGTTGCCGAAAGCGACAATACAAATATTAGAAGATTTTCATCTTTAAGATACTGCCGTATTTTTTTCTTTTTCGTTATAATCGTATCTTCTGCATATAAATACCGCATTAAAAATGCTGCACACAAAAACATAGCCGGGAACCCAAATTCCTGCGGTAATGTCCATTGCAGACGCGCCATGCTGGATATAGCAGCCACTGATTTCACATCAACGCA
>SFZC01000070.1 GCA_004558955.1 bacterium
AAATAATGTTACCAATCTTGCAGAGTATGACTGAATTATAGCAATTACACAAAACAGGTTAGTCCATAAATATTACATAAAATTATTTTTAGCAAAATTTGTATTAAAAAAGCAAGGTCTAAAAGCCTTGCTATTATTGTGTTTTAAATATGGGTCGCAGTGGACATATCACTTCGTTCGCCATCGACGTGACTACGCTTGAGCCTTATAAGTCCTGCGGACAGCTTGCTAATAAGGCTCAAGGCTCCGCACTTGGCTCACTCGTTCCTAACCATAAAATGTGGTTCTCGCCCTACTACAACAAAATAAAAAGGATAGTAACAAATGTCACTATCCTTTTTATATGGGCCGCAGTGGACTCGAACCACCGACCTCACCCTTATCAGGGGTGCGCTCTAACCACCTGAGCTAGCAGCCCATGTTTTGCAAAAAGTTTCACATCCACTGTTCTCTTTCCGCATGAACAAATGTACTATAAACATTTTTTAAAATCAAGTCTTTTCTTTATTTTTCTGTTACATTTCGTTTTTATCCATAAAAAAGGGTTATTTTGTTCAAATAACCCTTCTCTCTCTTTAACTAGATATTATTTTTTTGCTCAAAGTTTACTTTAATTTTCTTCTTTGCTCTATCTAAGTTTTTAATTTTCTTTTCAGCTTGTTTTATTTTTTGTTTTGCAGCTTTTCTTTCCGCTTTTGTTGTTGAATATTGGCTGTCGATTTTTGCATAATCCGTTCTGTATTCAAGTAATTTATTTCTTACTTCAACTTGTGCGTTGTCTAATTGCAAAATTGCGTTTTGCATTTTAGTTCCGCCTGTTACTTGGCTAGGGTCAAGCAATACGTTTTTGGAATCAGCAGTGGTCATTGTTGAACTTGTTGTTTTTACTGTTGTGTTATCTCCAAAATTCAATGGTGTGAATTGTGTTGTTTCTGCCATTGCCAAGTTTGCAGTGAATGCCAAGCCTAATACTACGGCAAATATTTTTGATACGTTTTTCATATATTTTCCTCCGATAGTGTTGTAAACCATATTATCATTCTAATTTATTTTTCGCAAAATATAAAGAAATTTACATAATTTAATATCACGCATTTATGTGTTATTATTTTGTTATAGGACTTGGAGATATGAGAAAAGAGTGGATTGTTGAGAGTACAAATATTAATGAAAAATCTTTGATTAAAAGATTGTTATTTACCCGTGGAATAAAGACAGAAGAAGAAATTAGGGAGTTTTTGAACCCGCTGGAGATGAAATTGACTTCCCCGTTTGTTTTTACTGACATGGAAAAAACGGTCAATCGTTTATCAAAAGCTATTGAAAATAACGAAGTAATCGTAATATACGGCGATTTTGATGCTGACGGTGTGACTTCGACTGCTATTTTATATAAAACTCTAAAATTTTTGGGTGCGAATGTGCATTATTTTATTCCAGACAGAGAAAACGAAGGTCATGGATTTGACAACAAGGCTCTTATAAAATTAATGACGACAGTAAAACCCAAAGTTATAATTTCCGTTGACTGCGGGATTTCCGATGTGAATGCCGTCAAATTTTTGAACAGTTTTAAAATTATTGATGTAATAATTACAGACCACCACGAAGCCCCTGAAGAGTTGCCTGAAGCCTATGCAATCGTCAATCCGAAGGCTCCGAATGCTCTTGATGAAACTCTTTCGGCAAAGCAAATTGAACATTTGACATATCTTGCAGGGTGTGGAGTTGCGTTCAAGGTTTCTCAAGCTTTGTTGATGAAGTATGAAAAAACCGAGTTTATTTATGAAATTTTGCCATTTGTTGCGGTCGGTACGGTTGCTGATGTCGTTCCGCTACTTGGTGAAAACAGATATTTTGTGACAAAAGGTTTGGATTTAATCTCAAAAGGCAGGCATGACGGGCTTAGACAACTTTTGGAAAGTGCAGGTTATGACATTACAAAAGGTGTAACGTCTGAAAATATTGCCTTTGGAGTTGCTCCGAGAATTAACGCATCAGGTCGTTTAGATACCGTTGATGCGGCGTTAAAGGTTTTGATTTCCGAAAATCCGCAAGAGGTTTCCATGGCGGTTGCGACTCTGAATGAGTTTAACAAAATTCGTCAAACTTTGTGTCAGGAAATTTTTGCACAAGCGGATAAAATGGTGCAAAAAGAGGGTAATCGTAATCCCGCAATCGTTTTGTACAGTGATGAATGGCATATCGGGATTATCGGGATTGTTGCGTCAAAACTTGTTGAAAAGTATTATAAACCCGTATTTTTAATGGTTTATGTCAAAGATAAAGACCAGTTCAGATGTTCTGCCAGAAGTATTGAGGGTGTTCCGTTGTATGATGTTTTAGTTGCCAATGCAGAATTGTTTGACAATTTTGGTGGGCATAAACTTGCGGCAGGACTAGGGTTTACGGGGGCAAAGACTCCTTTTGAAGTCGTTAAAAAAGCCTTAAATACTACGGTTAAAGAATACACTGCAAACAAAGATTTAAAACCGTTTGTTGATATTGATTTAATCCTTGAGCCACGAGATATAACAACGGATTTGGTTGAAGAGATTTCTCAACTTGAACCGTTTGGGGCATCAAACAGAAGTCCGATTTTTCAGGTTAATAATTTAAAAGTCACGCAGAAAAAATTAATGGGTTCCGATAATTCGCATTTGCGACTCGGGTTGACTTCGCCTGTTGGTGATTTTACCGCAATTTGGTGGAAGCGTGGAGATGTAACTTTGAAATCAGGTGATAATCTTGATTTGGCATTTCACCCGCAAATTAACGAGTTTAACGGAAATACGTCTGTTCAATTAATTGTTGATGATATTCATTCAGAAGCTTTGATTGAAGAAGAGGCTCCGAAATCTCGATATAGGATTAACGATTGTCGAACAAAAGTTAAAGATTTGACGAATGTAAATGATTATATCAGACGAACAGATGCTAAGGTTAAGGTTTTTGCCGAAAGTAAACCCGTAAAAGATCTGCTCAAACCGTTTGATGCAATTTTTGCAAATACCTTTACAAGACAAGATATTCCGCAGTGTGAGGTGTTGTTGTTTTTTGATTATCCTGCGGATAGGGAAACTTTTGACCTGATTTTGGATAAAACGGGGGCTGATAAACTTCATTTTATGAAATATGAGCCGAAGGTTTGGGAAGAACAGGAATTTTTGACAACTCTAGGCAAGATGTTGAAATTTGCAAGTCATAACAATAACGGGAAGGTAGAACTTGTGCGATGTGCAAGTTTCTTGGGTAAGTCCATAAAAGTTATTGAAATGATGTTGAGCTTGTTTGAAGAGGTCGGATTTATAAGAATTTTAGACAAAAATTCTTCATTTTATACGATTGATTTTGTCGGAATTGATGATATCGGCAAGGTTTTGCACAATTCAAAATATGCTCAAATTTATGATTTGATGCTTGAATGTGAGGAATTTCAAAAAAGTCTGTTGGAAGATCGATTGGAAGAACTTGTTTAAAAAATAAAAAAAATATGCCGGTATCAGAAAGATACCGACGCTTAGTAAGTAAAAATATGATTAAGTCTTTATTATAATTGCGTACCGGTTGCTTTGTACAATTCGATGTAGTTTACCAAACAATTAATTTTATCGTTCACAACCATTTTGTCCGTATATAGTACGTTTTCTTTGACTTGAACCAAGTCTAATTTAGAAATTGTACCTTGATTGTATTTGTTTGTACTATAGCCAAAATCTTCACGCTCTAAGGTTGCTTGCTTTTGGGTATCTGCGTATTTTTCTTCATCAAGTCTGATTGATACCAAAGCATTGTTGATTTCTTGAATTGCCGTTAAATTTGTTTGGTAGTAACTGTTCAAAATTCTTTCATAAGTATCTTTTTTAAGTTTTAGGTTAGCAATTCTGCGACCGCCAGTGAAGATTGGCAGGTTAAGTCCGCCGCCAAGCATTGCAAGAGCGTTTTTTGTAGTCCAAATGCTACCGAAATCGTTAGCAAAGAATAATGCGATTGCACCGATATTTAGGGTTGGTAAAAATTCTTTTCTTGCTACCCTTACGTCAATTCCTGATTTTTCCACCATTTTTTCTGCTTTGATGTAGTCAGGACGTTGTGTAACAACATCTGATGAAATTTCTGTAGGAATTATGCCCGAAAAATTCAAAGAACTGTAAGGAGCTCTTTTCAGGCTTTCTGCATTATTCGGGTTTTCTCCGATTAAAACCGCTAATTGGTTAAGTAATTTGGTTCTGTCTTTTTTGTATTGGGTTAAATCGCTGTTGCCCGCAATGTAAGATTTGTTTGCCTTTACGGTATCAGCGGTTGAAGTCAAACCTTCTTTGTTTCTTGCAAGCATTAAGTCGTAGATAACTTTTCGGTCTTGAACGATTTGTTCTTGTAATTCAATCATTCTGTCAAGTTTAACGATGTTCAAATAAGTTGTGCCGACTGCCGAGGCGATAGAAATATATGCGGCACGTTCATCTTGAAGCGAACCTTCGTAATCTTTTTTAGACATGGCTGTTTTGTTGTGATTTTTGCCAAACAGGTCAAGTTCGTAACTTGCGATTGCAGGAGTTGCAAATCCCCAATCTGAAGAGGTTCCGAAAGGCATTTTGCTGTAACCCGTACCAAATCCGACACCTGCTGACGGTAATTCGTTAGCGAATTGAATTTTTATTGCCTGATAGTATTCATCAACGGCGATTGTTGCCATTTTCAGGCTGTAATTGTTTTGGATTGCCTTATCAATATAACCTGTCAAAAGGTTGTCGTTGAAATTTGACCACCAGTTATAATTAATATATTCATACTTAAATTCGTCACTTTTTACTCTTTGTTTGTGGCTTTTTGAAATAGAAATCTTTTTGGCTTCCGTAGTTTTATTATTAATGGCAAAGCATGCCAACGGGATTAAATTGCTAATAATAAAACTTGCTAATAATAGCGTTATTATCTTCTTTTTCAATGTTTTATACCTCTTTAAAATAATACTTGCAATTTATCTGATAGTATGATAACATAATATTGTTGTAAATGCAACACATTATTTTTACAACATATAGAAATATCCAATCAGGCTTATGAAAAAAACAACACATTATATAGATTCAGTATTTTATCAATTTGAGCAAACTGCAAGGTATTGCAAGTATTTGTCGGTTCAAATTTTTCAAGGTTTAAATATGGGAATTACTGCTGATGAATTTATCGTTTTGGATACGATTGATGCAAACGGTTGTATTTGCCAAAGAGAATTGGCTCAACTTATTTTAAAAGACAGAGCGGGAACGGGCAGACTTTTGAATACCTTAGAAGAAAAAGGTTATATTGAGAGATTTGCTGATACAAAAAATAACCGCCTTGTCCGAAAGATGAAATTAACAAAATCAGGTATTGCCATTTTAAAAGATGCGATTGACAAATTGAAAAAATATATTGATAAAATGCCTGAAATTATTTCTGAGGAGAACAAAGAAAAATTAATAAGTGCCATAATTGAATTTAGGCAAGGTTTAGAAAAAGAAGTCCAGATGAACATATAAAAGAGGTTATAAAAGATGGAAGAAAATACTCAAGAAAAACAAAAAACTGAAGAAACTTTAACTCACCCTCACCAAAAAGGTGTGAAAAGAACGATAGCTTTTGTTATTATTACAATCTTGTTGGTTGTAGCAGGATTTTACGTTGTGAAAGAAATGCAATACGAATCAACAGATGATGCTTATGTTGAAACAACAACCGTTAACGTTGCTCCTCGTGTTTCGGGACAAATCGAAGAGGTTTATGTAACGGATAACCAACACGTTAAAGAAGGTGATTTGGTTGCGGTAATTGATGATGCTGACTATCAGGTTAAACTTGAACAAGCGGATTCAACTTATGAAAAAATCAAACTTAACCAATCTAACGCAAAAGCAAATTTAGCAGCTGCAGAATCAAATATTGCCCTTGCGAAAAAAGATATGGACAGATATAAAAACTTGTATGAACAAGGTGCTGTTTCAAAACAAACTTACGATGCGGCAAAGGTTAAATATGACAGTGCTCAAGCAAATTTGACCAATGCAAACCAAGCGTTGTTCTCAACAAGTGACGGTAAAACTGTTGCAGATGCTGATTTGAGAACTGCAAAGGCTGCAAAAGACAAAGCCGCTCTTGATTTATCTTATACAAAAATTTATGCACCTCAAGCAGGTACGGTATCTTCAAGACGTGTTGAAAAAGGTATGTATGTTACGGCAGGTTCACCGTTGTTCACACTTGTTCCTGAAAACGTTTGGGTAGTTGCAAACTTCAAAGAAAATCAACTTAAAGGTATGCACCCCGGTCAACCTGTTGATATCAAGGTTGATACTTATCCAAACCATGTGTTTAAGGGTAAAATTGACAGTATTCAAAGAGCTTCAGGTGCGAAATCAAGTTTGTTCCCGCCTGAAAATGCGGTGGGTTCTTTCGTAAAAATTGTTCAAAGAATCCCTGTTAAAATCGTATTTACCGAAGACATTGACACTACAAAATATAACATCGTTCCGGGAATGTCAGTAGTGCCGAAGGTAAAAGTTAAGTAGTAGTTAAACAATTTGAATAAAATAAGAATATCGGCGTTAAAATGTCGATATTCTTGTATAAGAGGAAAAATGGCTGAAAATACAGTAAATATTCAAGATACAGATGATGAGAACAAGTATCTTCCGAAAAATCCGTGGATATGTGCAATTCCGTCTTTGCTTGCGGTTTTTATATATGTAATTGACGGTACTATCGCAAACGTTGCTCTTCCGCACATGGCGGGAAGTTTCTCGGCTACTCGTGATGAGAGTATGTGGATTTTGACAAGTTACCTTATCGCAAGCGGTATTATTATCCCGTCAGTTGACTTTTTTAGTAAACTTTTGGGAAGAAAGAACTTTTATATAATAAGTATTTTGCTTTTCACCGTTGCATCTTTGCTTTGCGGTATGGCGAGAAATCTTGGAGAAATGGTTGTCTTTAGAATTTTGCAAGGTGCAGGTGGTGGCGGAATTTTGCCGATATCTCAAGCCTTGATGATGGAGAGTTTCCCGAAAGAAAAACGTGGAACGTCAATGGCTGTATTTGGTATGGGCGTAATTATCGCACCGATTATCGGACCTGTTTTGGGTGGTTGGATTACCGATAACTGGTCTTGGCCGTGGATATTTTTCATAAATGTTCCGTTCGGTTGCCTTGCTGCGATTTTATCCAAAAAGTTATTGTTTAATCCGCCGTATTCACAACGTCAAAAAGGCGTTAAAATGGACACTTTGGGTTTCTTCTTCTTAACGGTTTGGTTGTTGTGTTTGCAGGTGTTTTTTGATAAAGGTAACAATGCCGATTGGTTCAACGCAACTTGGATTTGCTGGGTTTTTGGAATTTCTTGTACCGCAGGTATTTGTTTTTTTATTTCTCAAATCGTAAGAAAAGATACTCTTATTGATTTGAGCGTGTTCAAGGATAGAAATTTTGTAATCGGTACGGTTATTCAAGTTGTAATGCAAGCGGTACTTTATGCTTCGTTAGCGATTTTACCGCAATTTTTGCAAAGTATGATGGGTTACACGGCATTTTTAAGCGGTTATTCGATGATGCCACGAGGCTTGGGTAGTATGACCGCAATGGTAATTTGTGCTTTGATTGCGGATAAAGTCGATAAAAGAGGTTTGGTATGTATTGGCTTGATATTGCTTGGATGTGCGGGGTTGTTCTTCGGATTTTTGAACCTTCAAATCGCAAGTAAAAATATTATGATTCCGAACTATATTATGGGACTTGGTATGGGACTTTGTATGGTTCCGATTATCAATTTGTCAATGGAAACTTTGTCTAATATGCAGATGACAAATGCCAGCGGTATTCAAAACTTGTTGAAAAATATCGGCAGTGCGGTTGGAACTTCACTTGTTGCAACTATGTTGACAAGATTTGGGCAAGTTCACCAATATATGATGGTTGGAAAGTTGAACGAACTTAACGATGCATTTGTTGAAAGGGTACAAGCCATAACGGCTGCACTTGCTCAATATACACATATTTCCGTTGCTCATCACATGGCTGAATACTTTCAGTATGGAATATTATTAAAACAGGCAAGTTTGTGGGCATTTATGGATTCGTTCAGAATTTTCGGATTGTTGTGTTTTATCCTGATTCCGTTGTTGTTGCTGTTCAAAAGAAACAAAGCTAAATCTTAGTAATTTTCACCTATTTCTATACACAAAACAAAAGACCGATAGTTTTTATCGGTCTTTAAAAATATGCTTTTATTATGTATTTGTTATTTGTTTTTTTTAACATCGTCTTTCACGACAATCAAATTATTCATTATCTTCATTGCACAAGTCGGAAGAACAACGTGTTCCAAACCGTCAGCAATAGCAATAATTTTGCCTGCACCTAAAACAACTTCTTCACCTTTGTACATAAATTTGTAATCTGTTTCTCTGTCTGAACGAATTGTGATTTTTTCTGTCATTGATAATTACCCCTTAACTGTCGTTACAAGTAGTTATTATATAATATTTTTCCACAAAAATCAAGTGGAAATATGGGTTTTATAATAACTCTTTTAAGTAGTTCGGTAGTGCAAAACGTGCATTGTGGTATTCCTTGTTGTAAATTTTACAAGTCGGGATAATTTCGTTTGCACGTTCTTCGTTGAAGTATTCTAACGGTTTAACTTCTCTTGAACAGAATGCCCAAGCCCAGTATCCGCCAGGGTAGGTCGGAATGTTTGAAGTGTAAGTTGAACAAATCGGAAATACTTTCTTCAACAAAGCGTACATTTTTTTGATTTCTTCTTTGTTGGTGAATGGTGATTCTGATTGAGCAACCATAATACCGCCTTGTTTAAGAGCATTTTTAACGTTGGTGTAAAATTCTTCGGTGAATAAACCTTCCCCGGGACCCATTGGGTCTGTTGAATCAATCAGGATAATATCAAACATATCTTTTTTGTCTTTGATGTATTCGATAGCATCTTGAACAAGAATTTCAACTTTCGGGTTGTCAAGTTCGCAAGAAATTGTAGGTAAAAACTCTTTGCAAGCCTCAATAACCATTCCGTCAATTTCGCAAAGAACGGCTTTTTCAACGGTTTTGTGCTTCATAACTTCTCTGATTGTGCCGCCGTCACCACCGCCTATTACAAGAACTGTCTTAGGGTTTGGGTGTTGCATCATCGGAATATGTGCAATCATTTCGTGGTAATGATATTCATCGCCTTCCGTTGTCATCATCAAATCGTCAAGAGTAAGAACTCTGCCTAATTTTGAATCTGTTTCAAAAACTTCTACTTTTTGGAACGGCGATTGCTTAGAAAATAAAATATCACCTGCTTTTATTGCGATACCGTAACCACCTGGGGTGATTTCGTGATAATAACCGTTTTCAATTCCGTTTTTCATTAAATATTTCCCTTCCTAAAATTAATAATCCAATGCAAAACTTTGCATAAACTGATTTTATCATGTAAAAATAACATTTCAACGGAATTTTATGTGTCAGGCGGTGCCTGACCTACTTTTCAGAATGACGAGGGCTTTGCTATGCCCACCAATATGTCATTCCGGACTCCGATCCGGAATCTGTTTCTATGAGGGAAAAGAACGAATTTAAAACAGATTCTGAATAAGATAAAATCAACGCAATTAAAAATTGCTCGATTTTTAATCTTTTCAGAATGACGAAAGCCTTGCTAAGCGAAATCGTCACTCTGAACTGACTAGAAAATGAGTTGAGAAGAAATCGAAACGTAATT
>SFZC01000255.1 GCA_004558955.1 bacterium
ACAACTACTTGAAGCAAACAACGAAAACGGATATTACTTTTACCATTGCCCAAAAGTTACGCAAGGCAACAGATGCCCAGATTACGAAAATCGTCCGCAGATTTGCCGTGATTTTCCCGACAATCCGACAGCCTTTTTACCGCCAAAATGCGGATTTAAGGATTGGAAATTGAAATCAAATTCTGTTTCGCTTAAACTTAGTGCAGAAATGGAAATTTTGCTTTTTTATATCGAAAAAATAAAAGGATTATATAAATAATGAAAATTTTATCAGGATTAAGTCTAAAAGAAATCGAAGAAATTACCGACCAACTCGGAGCAACAAAATTCAGAGCAAGACAAATTCACAACTGGATTTACCTGAAATCAGTCAAAGAAATTGACGAAATGACAGATTTGTCAATAAAATTCAGGGAAGAATTGAAAAAAGTTGCAACGGTGACCGATATAAAAATCAAAGTTAAACAAGTCAGCACAGACGGAACAATAAAATATCTTTTGGAATTTCCTGACGGCGAATGTGTCGAAACCGTACTTATGCGTTTTGACAACCGTGCAAACCTCACAGCCTGCGTAAGTTCGCAAGTCGGCTGTGCCGTGAATTGCTCATTTTGTGCAACAGGTAAACGAGGATTTATCAGAAACTTAACCTATAAAGAAATTATCGAACAAGTCCTGACAATTCAACGTGATACAAACCTAAAGGTTACAAACGTTGTATTTATGGGACAGGGTGAACCATTGCTAAACTTAGACAACGTACTAAAAGCAATGGACATTTTTAACGAGAATTTCCAAATTGGAGCAAGAAGATTGACGATTTCTACCTCCGGAATAATTCCGCAAATCTATAAACTTGCAGAACTTGAAATGCAATCAACTTTAGCCTTGTCGCTCCACGCTCCAAACCACGAAACAAGACTAAAACTTATGCCGATTGAAAACAAATACAATGTGACAGAACTTCACAAAGCCTTGAAGCATTATTGCGAAAAAACAGGCAGAAGAATCACGATAGAATATCTGTTAATTAAAGATTTGAACGACACAATCGACAGTGCGAAACAACTTGCGGCATATTTAAAAGATATCAAGTGTAATATCAATTTAATCCCATACAATCCGACAGAAAAGAACGATTACAAACGCCCGTCAAACAATTCAATAATGAAATTTAAATCACTAATGGAACACTCAGGCAAAAAGGTAACCGTAAGACTAGAACGAGGAGCGGACATTGACGCCGCCTGCGGTCAGCTCAGAGGCAAAGTGGAGTAATCACTTTGCCTGATTTAGAACATAACGTGCAGCAGTTGTAAATGGTTCTACAACCCCATCATGAAAGACAATCGGGAAAATATCGCCCATGTCTGTTGAATTATTACGAACTATACAATTATTAAGCCTAGGATCAATCGCTTGATAAGCGATTGTTTGCCAAGGGTCACTACATACAACTTCTTTATTTGGTAATGCTGTACCATTGACATCAATAAATCCATAACAATTTCCTGGAAGAGCTGAAGTATCCCGAAGCCCATCAAGAGTACAGTTTTTTAAATCCGGATTAAAACCAAGTATAGAACCATCTGTAAACTGATAAATATGATATATAGGAGTATCACCATTGGTACGCATTTGAAGAGCATAAACAGATGAAGAACCTGCAATTTTTAATTCTGAAGGTTTTGAGTAATATGCACTAACAGACATCGTCCCATTTAACAAGGCACACATTGATAGAGTAGTCTCAGGATTTTCAATAATTGCATTATCACCACATTGTTCAAAACTTGAGGCAAAATTCAAATCATACTTACTTTCTGCCATTTTTGCCGCTTGATTTAAGGCTGATAAAGTCTTTTTGTATTGGGATTTAAACTTCGCACTATTTGTATTTGCAATCAATGTCGGAATTGTCATAGCTGCAACTACCCCAATAATACCCAGTGTTATCAATACTTCTGCCAATGTAAATGCTAGTTTTTTCATGTTTTCGTGTACTCCTTTTCATATTATTTGAAACAATTTCCGAATAACAAGAAAATTTATTTGCTCTTTTCAATCGCAAAAATTTTCTAAGTTTTCAGAATGACAAACCGTTTTGTAGGCTCACCAATATACAATTCCGAG
>SFZC01000256.1 GCA_004558955.1 bacterium
CAAAGCATCTGACAGTTTTCAAGATTTGTTTTACCGCCCTGACTCCACGGAGTTATATGGTCGGCTTCCATTTCTTCTAATTCGAAATGCTTACCACATATTTTACAAATTCCGTTTTGCTTTGTATATGCCTGTAATTTTTCATTATCTGAGAAAACCCGGATTGAAAGGTATTTTTCATTCCTTGTAAGTACATAGGGATAGATTCCTGATTTTTTTGTTACATCGTCATCGAGTATCAGTTTTTTTATCTCTTCTTCCAATTTTATTGTATCGAATTCCGCATCTTTATATTTGTTGTACAGTTCACCCCAGTTTATTCCTTTTGTATATTTAGGTCTTTTTGTAGGAAATACAGCTTTTACCCAGGCGATTACTTTCTGAAAATATAACCACAGAGCGGAAGCATTTTCATCATGCTGATGAATTCCCATGTACTCGTCAATCTGACTGTTTGAAATCCAGTCAATGGCTGTCTCCAAAATTTCCTGACGGTTTGCAGTTCCGCTTACATAATCGCCACCGAGCGAAACGGCAGGACAGCCAATTTTTGAAAAATATTTTTTTGCGTCTGAAACCCACGAACCACAGTAAACGGCATTTCTCAACTCTTGAGGTGTAAGTTTTTCACCTGCAATATTTATACGCTCGAACCATTTCAATTTTTCGCTGTTTGTACCACTGCAGATGTAAACATTGAGTTTATAATCCAGGATCTTTTTCTGCTCGTCATCCTGCAAATTGTTGAAGAATCTCATTAGGTGGGCAAAGTCGCCGTTTACATACTGACAGATTGAAATTGTTCTTTGCTGACCATCGATTACTTCAAAAGTTCCGTCTCCACGGTCTGCCCAGTACATTACATTGAGCGGAAAATTCTGAACAATAGAATCTATTACAGCGTCTCGCTGTTTTTCTTTATAAACAAATTCTCTTTGGTAGGGTGGCCGCACATCAAGTTTTCCACCGTAAGCCACAACTCCGTCTTCTGCATTGTCGAAAAATCCTTCTGTAAGTTCACGGATTGTTATTTCAGTTTGCTTTATTTCCATTATTTCTTTCTCCGAATTAATATTCTTGCATATACAGGTTTACCCTTTATACAACCATCTTTATCTTTAATCAGTCCATGTTGTTTTATAGGAACATTTTCATTTTCCCGATAATCATTTGCATCGAGAATTTCAAATTGTTCTGGATTATATTTATCTAAAAATGTAATAGGTACACCCATTGCTTGTGAATAATCACAAGGTATTTCTGCTACTTTATTTACGTTTATGGCTTTATATAAATCATATTTTGGATATTCCTCTTCTGAATAAGATTTATATAAAATCAAATCTTCATGACGCTTTGCAATATCAAGGTTTGTGTACCAGCAGATGTTTCCCATGCTCCGCCATTTTTGACCTGTTTCATCCTGCCAGTATCTTGTTTCGCATGGTGTATAATACTCTGGAACCTTAAAAGCCATATCGCCAGCTTTGTAACCTAACCATATTTTATTTTCTCTGAATAAAGTAAATATTTCCTTGTATGTTATTGCATTTTGGCTTCCGATAATCAAAAATTTTTTATCATATTCAATAAGTTGTGCGACATATTCTCTGAAAAGACTGAAAGGAGGATTAGTAACTACAATGTCCGCTTCTTTTAGAAGTTCTATACATTCCTTACTTCTAAAATCTCCGTCACCCTGTAGTTCTCTGATTCCTATTTCTTCTACAGTCGGAATTTTACTTCCATTTTTCTCGCCGCAATATTCAAGACTGATTGCTTTTTCGCTGTTGTTTTGGCTGAACAAATCTCTTTCCTGATTTTTGTAGCAGGTTGTAATGAGTTTTTTCAAGCCAAGAGTTTCAAAATTGTAAGAAAAATAATGAAAAAAATTACTTACCCGCGGGTCATCGCAGTTACATAGTACCGTTTTACCTTTGAAGTGTTCTTTATAATATTTAAGTTCGTTGGAAATATCATTTAATTGAGTGTAGAACTCATCTTCTTTTGCATCCCGGGCTTTTCCGAGACTTCCATTCTTGGACATACAATTCTTCCTTTTTTTGGAGAAATGTGTATGTCCAAATTTTTAAATACTAAAAATCTACCGGCTCAGTGAGCCGTGGGCATAAC
>SFZC01000257.1 GCA_004558955.1 bacterium
TGACTTTGGGAGTTGAACCTTAAAATATGGTGCTAAGCCAAGGGTTAGAACCTGTGGCTTAGCATTTTTTTAATTTCACCATCGCTCAAAAAATAGGAGGTCAGTGGAAGAGTGGTTAATGATGCAAACTCTTTGATAAAGGTCATTGAGGGAGACATTTTATATTTAGATACTCCTTATACTATAACTGATTATAATTCTGCATATCATTTGTTGGAAACTATAGCAAAATATGATTATCCGGAAATTAAAGGGATTACGGGCAGAAGAGCAAATAAAAAAGAAAAATCACTATATTCAATTAAAGAAAAAGTTGCTGTTGCTTATGAACAATTAATTAGTGATGCCAGATTTGAGCATATTGTAATTAGTTACTCAACGCAAAGTCTTTTGCCAGTGGAAGATCTATTGTCTATTCTCAAGAAGTATTCGTCTATCCCCCCTGTCATTAATTATTATCCGTTTAGAGAATATAAAAACATAAGGTCAAGCCAAAAAGGAGCAAATTTAAGAGAAGTGTTGATATACATTAAAAAGGAGTTGCGTGGATGAACTGGTTAAAAAGTCCCTTAAATTATAGTGGCAGCAAAAACTATATAATAGATCAAATAATTGACCAGTTGCCATCCCATATGAATTGCTTTGTCGATGCAATGGGAGGAGCATTTAACGTTGGTATTAACGTTAAAAATGCCGATTTGTTGGTATATAATGAGTTCAATCCTTTTGTCTATGAAATTGTAGATTTACTTCTTAGCACAGATAAAGAACAACTAATTAATGACATAGAAGAAATCATAAATAGGTTTTCTTTAGAAAAAGGTAATAAAGATAGGTACTTAATCTATCGAAATTATTATAATGAAAACAAAACTGCACTTAACTTATTTGTTTTGCAGATGTATTGTTTTCAAAACCAATTAAGATATAATTCAGAACATAACTTTAACACTCCTGTTGGAAATTGTGGATGTAATGAAACGACTTTTGAACGCATTCGCGAATTTGTTCCTTCTGCTCGTGTTGTCACATCCAATAAGGATTTTGCGGAATTAGTGATTGATGACTTCCCTTTCGACACAGTATTTTATTTTGATCCGCCATATCTTATAACTAATGCTACTTATAATGATGGGAAAAGAGGTTTTGTAGGATGGAATCTCCTTCAAGAGGAGCGATTATTGCGTTTTCTTGATAGAATATCGTCAAGTGGAAGAAAGTTTCTTTTGTCAAATGTTATCGAGCATAATGGAAAAACAAATGAAACTTTGTTAAATTGGGCAAATAAGAATAACTATTCTATTGTATCTTTGAAACCTCATGCCGGAAGGTATGGAAGTCGAAAAGAAGTATTGATTAAGAATTATTGAGGTGAAATTATGTCAACTTTATATATAACTCAGAAATACTATGACAAGTTCTTGGAGACTGATTCTAAAAAAGTTATCCAATTATATGGGTTCAAAGATAGAAACATATATTTTGATAGCATAATTAAGTTTTTGAATTCAAAATATTCTTTCTTGAAAATTGAAAACTTACAAATAATGCCTTCATCGGAAACAAGTACATATTATATGTACAACGGCTATGTCAAAGGCGATTTAGGTGGATATGACGAGTTTTTGGTCTCTTTTAGTGATCCTTATACTAAAGAAGGCAACACCATTATTTCTCAACAATTAATGCCGATGTTGCAGAACCGAATTACCGCAGACAAGAACTTTTTGTATAACAAAAAGATCAAGCGAGTATTTCTTTTAACGTCTCACAAAGCAACTTCATTTAATAGTTCTGATAATAGCATTAAAGAGGATTCGCGCGGTTCGACATTACAATTGCTTGTCAGATGTTTAGTTACTTTAGGGTTTGATGTTTATTCATTTATCCCTGTCCTTAATTTGAACATCGGTCCTAAGTATGAAAATGTTCAAGAGTTGCTCGGAGATATTGATTATATTCAAAGTCAAAATTCTGGTAATTTGCAACATAAACATATTCGCCTTGACGGGAATAAAGTAATAGGTTCTTTTGCTCAAACACCTAAAGGACAGGATGAAAAATATTTTTTATTAACTATTTTTTGAGATTACTTTAAATATTTTTTAGATTATCATTTTATATTTATTTTT
>SFZC01000258.1 GCA_004558955.1 bacterium
GGACTCGTTTCCGTTTGGAAGCGAGTCCTTTTTTATTATCTATAGATTTTCTCTAAGTGTGAGAATTAATTTTTTAGGATATGATTACAGAGCGAATTTGTAGCCAAGAGTAATCTGGAATACACTGTTCTTGCTATCAGCCCAATCTGCAACCTTTGTCATACCCCAGTTGTAACGTGCGTCAAGCTGGAAGTTTGAATACTCGTATGAAACACCTACAGGAATAGAGAAATCAAAAGACTTTATATCTGCTCCATCTGGCAGGTTGTCATTAATTTTGAATGCCGGCTGAACACCAAGCTTAACAGCCAAGCCCTTTGCTACATATACATTAGCGAGGATGGGAACGTTGATGTAGTCAAGTTTTGTTGACTCGTCATCATATTTGCATCCCTGCTGTGAGTAAAGCAAACCTGCTGTAAGACTGAAAAGGTCTGTAAGCTGATACTCACCCTCTGCACCAACTACAAAACCAATACGTGCATCAGACTCATCTGCATCTGTCAAGTCTGCGATGTTGATACCAACCTTAGGCTGGATGTTGATTGAACCTACTTCATGCTGTGCGAAAACACCTACTGAAGACAGCAGAACTGCTGCTAAAAGTACTAACTTTTTCATAATCACTTTTTCTTTTAAATTAAACAATATAATAATAATCTCATTTAGTTTTAATATGTTGCAAATATAATTACAAATATTGAATAATGCAAATTTATTTTACCTTTTTTTTGTGCTTTTTTTATCTCAAACTTCTGCTTTTTTCTGTAATTTATTTCTTATTTGTCTGAAATAAAGGATGTTAGCTTGTAATTTTAAGGTATAGGTAAAGGTTATTTTGTTATTGTTAAATATGAACTTTTGTAAAAAACTATGTGTGTCCTTCGTCGAAGACTATCATGTTGTTGTCTTCCTTTATCTCGTAGCCGCTGATGATGTGTGTCATTATTACCTCCTTAGCCTCAATGTAAAAGATACGAAAAATGGAAAAATGAGAAGCAATGATAACTGTCAAAAATCTTTACAACTATCCCCTCTAAAACTCGCGTATTTTCAATCAAACTCTCTCTTGCTCTCAAAAACGCGAAAATAAGGCTTTTTAGGGTATGCTGTGTTAAAGTCTTGATAATCAAAGGCTTATTTTGCTTTGTGGCGAAAACAGCCCTTTTGAGAGGCAAAATTTGCCCCGTTAAATTGCAACGGAGGCACTTTTGCACTCTAACGGAGCCACTTTTGGGCTTCAACGGAGGCTCCGTTGCACTACAAAACGGCCTGAAACGGAGTCTAAAAGTGGTACTTTTGAAAGCTAACGAACGTTAAATCGGGCAAAAAACTCGTTTTCCGGCATTTTCAGAGACGTCAGATTTTGAAGAAAACCGCCCCGATTTTTTCCCAACGGAGGCACTTTTGGAATTTTGAGTTACGAATTTTGAGTTTTGAGTTGGGATTTTTTGAGGTCAAAAAACGAAGAAAAAGGGTAACGGGACCTATATTTAACATCCGTTAGCACGATATAATACCCTTTCCGGATACCCGATTTTTGATAAATAATATTTACAAATTCCACAAAATCCATCAGCAAATTTCCTTAATCATCACGTCCTCTGCAATATCCCCATCCCCTATACATTATTATATATATTATATCTCCGATAAAGTTAAGAGTGTAAGTGATAACGTTGAATGTCTTATACATATATTATATACATATTACCTCCCCATATACCATAGTTATTTATTCCATTCTTCCTCATGTTTCCTTTCACTTTTATGTTTCCCCTCCTTCTTCCCCTCACTCCGGCATTCCCATGATTCTCATCCTTTCCCGTTCTCATTCCTCATCCCTTTCCCATCCATTTCTCTCCCCCTTGAGGGAGTTGGAGAGGGCTTTTTTCTCCCTTTTCATTGATTTATGTCAATAATCGGGAAATTTTTCATGATTTTTGAAAAATATTTCTTCAAAGATTTGTTTGTTTGTATAAAACTCCTTACCTTTGCATCCGCTTTTGAGAAATATTTCTCCTGAGCGATATGGAAAGCGTTCTTTGAGAAACTGAGAGACAGAAGAGTAGTACAGGAGTCGCCTGAGTAGACTTAGGTGACAATACAAGCGAAGCGACCGTCGCAGGC
>SFZC01000071.1 GCA_004558955.1 bacterium
CCGACAACGGGTGCGGGATTTACCCCGATGATATTTTGTTGGCATTTTCAAAGCATGCCACAAGTAAAATTACGGAAGATGAAGACCTTTTTGACATCAAAACGCTTGGATTTCGTGGGGAAGCTCTTGCCAGTATAATTTCAATCTCAAAACTTACCTGCACGACAAGAACAAAAGATTTTGACACGGGAACTAAGGTAAAATGCGAAAATTCTGAGGTTACACAGGTGGAAACAGGCTGTGCAGTCGGAACAATTATGGACGTAAAGGATTTGTTTTACAACGTTCCTGTCAGATTGAAATTCTTGAAAAATCAAAATACCGAATTTTCTTATATTCAAGAAATCGTCCAATCTATTGCCTTGTCACACCCTGAGGTTTCCATTGAACTCAAAAAATATGGCAAAACCGTTCTTAAAACAACTGGTCAAAACAACCTTACCCAAACGATTAAAGAGGTTTTCTCGTCAGACGTTACAAACAATTTAAAAGAAGTTTGCAAAACCGATATCCTTTCGGGCTTGAAGATTTACGGCTTTGTCAGCACACCGAATTTCACACGCTCAAGCAAGAAAAATTACCACATTTATATAAATTCAAGAACCGTGAAATGTCCAATTTTCCAAAAATCAATAGATATGGTATATAAACACTTAACGGCAAGCAACAAATACCCATTTGTCGTCCTTAATTTAGAAATTCCGCCACACGATGTCGATGTGAATGTTCACCCGACCAAAAAAGAAGTTCGCTACAAAAATCCGAACCAAATCTTTAATTTTATTTATAGTGCAGTGGAAGCAGGACTTGCAAATCACGTTGAAAAACAACAACCGCAACAAAGTTTTTATTCTACCCTAGCGGAAGAAGATGAACAGCAAAGTGTTGTAAAACCGCTATACTCTTCTCCTGCAAGCAGGTTTGAAGATAATAACGAGTTTTATGTGGATAAAAACACCGATACAATGTATGTTTCCGTGGATAAATTTCAAACCTTTGAAACTCCGCAACAACCGCAAGTAACGCAAAATACGATATTTACACAGGTTCAACAAACAACGCCAGAACCAACAGACAATATTATCGGGCAATATCACGACACTTACATTTTGATTGACACGGAAGAGGGATTGGAAATCGTTGACCAACATATTGCAGAGGAACGCTATATTTATGAAAAACTCAAATCCGAGAAAAATATAATTTCGCAAATGCTTTTTGTATCCGATGTTATTACACTTTCGGCAGAAGATGCGGCAATTATTAAAGAAAACTTGGGAAAATTTGAAAAATTCGGCTACGGCTTGGACTTTTTAGATGAAACTAACGTAATTTTCCGAAAAGTTCCGCAATTACTTGCAAAAGTCAATCCAAAAGACATTATTGCAGACATTTTGCAAAATATTGAAGGCGATATCGACAATTTGGAAGAGAAAATTCTGATAACAACCTCTTGCAAAGCCGCTGTCAAAGCCAATACAAAACTTTCAATTTGGCAAATGCAAGATATTATTAAGAAATGGCGAACCACAAAAATGCCATACACTTGCCCACATGGCAGACCAATTTCTAAAATAATTCCACACAAAGAACTTGCAGGATTTTTCCAAAGAAGCAAATAATAACAAATATTAAATTTGTTATATAAGTTTGATATAAGATTATTGACAAAATTCAAAACAATTACTACAATGATAACAGGAGTGTGTAGTATGGATATTAAAGCGAAACAGGACTTAATCACAAGAAATTACAACCACATTTATGCTCACGAAATGGCTCACAAGAATGCGGGCGGAAGCTTTGCCGGCGGAATCACGATTGAGCGAAATTCTGACGGAATACCTGTTTCGGGTCATGTTCCGATAAAAATGCCTGTGCTAGACAGAAGAAATCCGCAAGCAACAATAGACCACGCAGACACGGTAATCAGAGCCGCACTTGCTCCGTTTGACCCGTCAGGTCAGGATTTTAGAGTCGCAAACCAAGCTTCTCAAATAAAAATGCAGGCTCTTGCGTTCAAATCAAAACATCAAGGCAACAAATTAGACGTTAATGCGTAAATTTCATTATTCACTCCATTAGTTACATATATTACGAAATATTCAAATATGTGTAATGTTTGATTTTTTGTATATAATGTAATTATAGAAATAAAATAGGAGGTATAATGGAAAATATCATATCAGGCAGTATGCCAAATAACGGGCCGCATGTAAACCCTACCTGCATTAAAGTTGTAGGTGTAGGCGGCGGTGGCGGAAATGCCGTTAACAGAATGATGAACGCTAAACTTGCAGGCGTTGAATTTTGGCTTATGAACACTGACTTACAAGTTCTAAGCTGTAGCAGTATTCAAAATAAAATTCAGCTCGGAGCAACGACAACAAAAGGTTTAGGTGCGGGCGGCGATCCTTCAACAGGTGAAAAAGCCGCTATAGAGAACAAAGATGATATTATGAAAGCCCTTGAAGGTGCCGATATGGTATTCGTTACCGCAGGTATGGGCGGCGGTACAGGAACGGGTGCTGCTCCTGTTGTTGCTCAAATTGCTAAAGATTTAGGTATTTTGACAATCGCTTTCGTTACAAAACCTTTCAGCTGGGAAGGCAAAAAGAGAATGGCTCAAGCCGAAGCCGGTATTGAAAAACTTAAAAAATACGTTGATGCAATTCTTATTGTACCAAACGACAAATTACTTCAAGTTGTTGAACGTCAAATCGGTATTAATAAAGCCTTCTGCATTACTGATGAAGTTCTATACAGAGGTATTCAAGGTATTTCAGATACAATCACAATTCCTGGTATGATTAACATTGACTTTGCCGATGTTAGAAAGGTTATCAAAGATTCAGGTACTGCGTTGATGGGTATCGGTCGTGCTCAAGGCGAAGGTAGAGCAATCAAAGCGGCTGAAATGGCTATCAATTCTCAACTTTTGGAATCTTCAATCGATGGTGCTAAGGGTATTATCGTCAATATCACAGGTAGTTCAAATCTTACCTTGTATGAAATCAATGATGCTACAAACATTATCAATAACGTTGTAAAAGAAGATGCGGAAGTTATTATCGGTACTGCGATTAACGAAGCCTTCCAAAACGAAGTTCAAATTACCGTAATTGCAACAGGTTTTGCAGAAAAATCGCAATCAACAACCGCAACACCGCAACTTTCGGCGGCTGAGTATTTTCAAGGCAGAAACACCTCGACTAACTCAACACTCGGAACAAACTTTGGAACTTCAACAACAACTCAAAACACTCCATTGTCAGGATTTCCAAAATTCTCATCAGTGAACTTAGACATTCCTGATTTCTTGAAAAAAGACTAAGATTGCTGAGGAAATAAAATTACAGACAAAAGAGGAAGCCTAATGACTTCCTCTTTTATTATCGAAAAATATTATCTGTTTGTTTGAGCCGCCTTCATTCTATAATTAATTGTGTCACCTCGTTCAGCATCATGCCATGCCTGTTGCAAATATTTTTTATCTAAGCCTTTTTGACTTTTTACAACCTGATTGTAATACGGTTTATATGCTTTAATTGCAGCTTTTTGTTTACTTCTCGGCAAATCAGTCAACCCAGAAATAAATCGATAAACATTACGTCTTTTTAATTCTGAAGAAGGTGTAATTCGTCTGGTATTGCAAAGAGCAGTTGCATAATGTCCGTCAGCAAGGTTCTTTTTGACATTTTTCGTATATTTATTAGCGTATGGACTCAAAAATCCGTCCCAAATACCTTTATTATAAGCATTGTCCATAATTGCAGCTTTAACTGAAGCAGGAGCATTTCTATAGTTGCTTGCTCCGACATAAGAAGCAACCATAGCTTCGTGTTTCAAAATATCCTCAGCCAAAAGTTCGCAAGCCTTTGAATATGAAATATTTATTCTATTTTTCAAACTCAAACGTTTACCGTCAACTTTTCCCGTATGACCAAAACCGATTGTCGGCATTCCAAAACCGTCATCATAAGTCCTCAAATCAGGTTTTCCGGGGTGTTTCGGACTAACTTCGGTTACTGTCAATAAATCATTCAAATAGTTTTTAGAAATTCCCGTAATCTTTGCAACGTCATTCAGATTTTTTACAGAACCTTTTTTAACCGTATAGCGAGCAGGAATTGTGATTTTTGTACCCGCCTTCAATTTTGAATCAATAATAGCCAAGTTATTTTTTCTGAATTTTACGGTATAATCACGTCCGTTCTTTAATTGCGGATTGGCTGCAACTATTTGATAAGTGTCTAATTCATATTTTCTAGCCAAATCCACAAGACTATCGCCCTTTTTAACGGTGTAAGAAAAAGCCTTGTGAGTAACAATATTTTTATTATTAAACAAAGTGTTTGACGAATGTGAAACAGATGAAGACGGGTTTGTTTCTTGTGTTTTAGAGGTTGATGAAACCTTGTCCGCAGCTTGGAAACTCATCACTCCGCTTGTTTTTTCTTTACCACTTGAAACATAAACAGAAAGTTTATTTTCCTCAGTAAATTTTTTCGGATTTAATATTTTATAACCCTTAGCCAAAAATTCAGAAATATCTTTGACAAATCCGCCTTTGCTAAATTTGTTCATCGCAGAATCCATATCCGCCTTGCTAAATGTCAATTTGCCCGTACCTTCGTTAGTGTTATTTGCCATTGCCTTGAAGGTTGCAAATTGGTAATTTGTCATTTTTACACTGTTTGTAATTTCTTTTTTGCCTGTTTCCTTGTTGAAAACGCTGATTTTCCCATTGTTTTCAGCAGTGTAAACCTTGTTTTTCTTTGAAAAAGAACAACCTTTTTCAATTTTTACTGATTGAGTCTTTCCCCCAACATTCATTTTCAAATCAACGTAATCTGCCATTTCTCCATATCTCCTTTAAATATTCCCCGTATATTTATATTAAGGATTTAAAGACATAAGGATTGCCTCGCCCCGCCACACCATACCATACCATACAGGGGTTATAGCAAGGATTTCAGGCTTTTGAAACCCAACTTAACATTTTGTAACATTGTTAGGTTTATGAAGAGAAACTGAAACAAGTTCGACAGCTGTCCAGAATAATTTTTGCTAAAAAATTTACTTGTCATTCTGAAAACTTAGAAAATTTTGCGAATGCAATGAGCAAATAAATTTTCTTGTTATTCAGAATCTGTTACAATAAATATCAAGTTTGTACAAGCTTGGCAAACAGATTCCGGATCGGAGTCCGGAATGACATCTTGGTGAGAAAAATAATTTGAGCATGCGAAAAGTAATTTTTAGTCTATTCAAAATCGGAACCACTAATCCTTAATCCAACGGAAGCTTTTTACATAATTACTGCCGTTAATATCGCCGTAAATTTCAGATTTAAACACCCTCAAAGTGTTTTCCTTATTGAAATTCGGAATTTTATTGATATTACTTGTCGAACTCGGTTTAATTTCGTTAATCTTAATTCCCGGAATTGTATTAAACAACGTATTCAAAGACGTATTGGTAATTCTACCCGTCAAAGTAGAGAAATTTTTTGATAAACTTCCGTAAACTTCCATATCGGCAACCAAAGTAGCCAAATTATAACTGCCTGTCAAGTACATATTCAAGTCCTTACCGCTTGAATACACATTTATCTCATCGGCAATCCCGTTTTTGACGTGAACATCACCGCTGATACTCTTGAAATTACCCGTTTTTAACGGTGTAATCAAATCAATAATGCCATTGATAGAAATTCCCGTAATGCCACCCGTAATCAAGTTACCCGCCTTGAGCAAGTATTCTAAAGACCCTAATTTCGGCATTCTTCCGTCTTGAACGTTAAACGAACCCTCTCCTGACAAGGTATTTATACATTCCAAACTTGAAATTCCGCTACACGCAACGGTCATATCTCCAGTAACACGACCATACATCTGCCCCGGCATATCAAAGAAATTCTCTGCAATAATTTGTGCATCAGCATCTTTAATCTGCATATTCGCCTTGCCGTTCATATTTTTAAGGTCATAATTTATATTACCGCTGATATCGCCGTTTGCAAGTTTGAAACTATAATTATCAATATCAAGAATTTGCTTATTATCAAGTGTGAAATGCGAAGTGAAATCAGTTGCCATTGCCTTTTTAATCAAAACATTATCAGCCTTAATATTTGCATTTTTAACAACAACACTGTCAGGCGGAAGCAACTGTTCGGGAGTCTGTGACATTGTCTTGTCATGAGTATTATCAACCTCGATATCATTCAAAGCACTAGTGATAACATTCAAATTCAACTCGTCCATATTCACGTTTAATTCTTCAACCTCGACCGGGCGAGTAGGTTTATTAACGATTTTGGCATTCATCAAAATATCGTTTGTCAAAACAATAGCCTTTGTCGTCAAATTAATATAATCCTTTTGGAATTTCACGTTAATATCACGCACAGTAGAATCCAACAGCGGAATATCAACGCTATTAATATTCAAAAATCCCAACGCATAAGGAGCAAGCGAAGTACCGTTAAGCAAAATATCTGTCGTAAATACACCTTGTTTAATTGTCGGTTTTTTGAGTAAAATATTGAAAATTCTTGCATTTGTCGGGTGTTCGGTTTTAACCCTGAAATTTTTAAATTTCAAAACATTGTTATCCAAAAGCGAGATTTCACCCGAAGCGTTGAGCAAATTCTGCACGGAAGTTTTCTTATTCTGTGAAGTAATCATTTGATTATAATTCATCGAATTAATCTTGATTTTATCAGGTGATAAAACGACATCAGACACAATAGAAACAGGATTTGTCGTCATTTCTTCGGAATTTAACGCACCTGTCGGAGCACCCGCCAATGTTGCACCCATATAATAAAGTGAAGCATTTTCACCCAAATTCAATTTTGATTTTGCGTGCAAAGCCTTCAAATTTCCTGTCAATTTTGAATAAAAATTGATATTTCCTTTTGATTTAATGGGATAAACTGATTTTGAGTTAAAGAACCTGTCAAAAAACATTTGCGTAAGTTTCGCACTCACGGACAAATTAACCGCAGGGTTTTCTGTGTCAATATTTGAAACTCTACCGTTCAAAAATACAGGCATTGAACTTACTCGAGAATTGATTTTATCCAAATAAACAGTTTCGCCACGCATATTCAAATTACCGTTCAAAATTTTTACAAACACATCAAACGGCTTATATTTGAAGGTAATATCTTTCAGATTTGTGTTTGCGTAAACCAAATTATTTTTTATAGTTCCGCTAATATCGATATCCCCCCTCATATCAACGATATTATTAACTTCTTTTGCAATATTTTTAGGCAAAACTATTTGATTTTTTATGGCATCAATCGTGCTTACGTCAAAATTCTTGAAATTAAACGTTGCATCGGCGATGTTCAAATCCACTTTATCAATATCTTTTGAAGTGAACGCCAAAGTAAACGGATTACCGTTAAATAGCCCCTTCAAATTTGAGGCTTTCAGCATACCTTTATTAACCGAAAAACTGCCACCTTCAAGTTTTATCGGATTTGAACCTGACATATTTGACAAGAATTTTCCGTCAACTTTTATCTTGTTATAATCAATATTGTCAGCATCCGCAACACCTTTATATCCGCCAGTAAACGAAACAAACAGATTTCCGAGTTCGTTTTTGTAAGGCATAACCTGATTTGGATGAAGCATATCAAAAATATCAGCAAGTTTAAACTTATCCGCTTTTGCTTTCAATTCAATTTCGGAATTTGACCCCGTACCCCAAACATGGACTTTGGAATTACGCACATAACCCGTCACATCGTAACTTGAATCATATTGGTCAAAATTAACAAGCCCGTTGACCCTTGTAAACGGCAAGAAGGTATCCTGCATAATCGTTGTTGCATTGTGTAAAGTCACTGTACCACTTGCAAACAAGTCTTCATTAAACACAACCTCTTCAGCCTGTTTATCAACACTTCCGTAAATATGCAAAAATACATCAGCAATTCCGTCAGGATGAGTAAACGGCTTAACAACTTTTTGAACATCAACCAAAATCGGCGAGGTTTGAATGGTTTTGATTAACTTTTTGATATCCTGCCCTTTTGATTTTACATATACATTCAATTTGCCGAGCACAACACAATCTCCGTAAATCTCGGTAAATTTGTTATTAATCGTAGCATTTGTCGTTTTAAAAGTAACTTTTTTATCGTCAAATTTCACATAACCCGCTCCGTTATGCAAAACCAAATTATTAACCTCAATAAAGGAAGCTGTCGCACCTTTAAAATTGATACTGCCCCAAAGGTGCGGGTCAACTTTTTTACCCGCAGAACGCATATCAATATTGCCAAGACCCGAAATTTTCATCATCGGAACAGGTCCGATTTGAAAATTCAAAATTTCATGAAGCGGAACAAGCACTTCTTGAGCAGGTTCAAGCACAACCGAATCAGAACTTTTAATATTCAATTCAGAATATTTTGAACCGTCAATCAAGGCAAAACCGTCAACTTTGACATATTGATTGTTTGTTGTCGGAACATAAACATTCAAATTCATCTTTTTGCCGACAAAATCCAAATCAATCTTAGCATTATCGTTCGCACCTTTTATCGGGTGAATTAAAAACGCATCTCTAAGTTTGACAAAACCTTTAACATTCGGGAAAGTTCCGTTCCCTCTGAAAGTCAAATCACCGTCACCTTTTCCATAGAATTTATATTTTTTAAGTTTATAAAAATTAAATTCTTTCGGTAACTGTTCCGTCCACGGCAAAATCGCCACAACGTCTTCCAGTTTGGTATCTTTAACCCCGACATTAATATTATAAGAAGGCATTTTGTTGCCAAGATTGTAGATTTTACCTTTCAAATATGCGTGAATATTATCACTGTTTATGCTCACATCTTTGAAGACAATTCCGTTTTCGATAGTACCAAAATCTATCTTCGCCACCAAATCTTTCGGATAAACGATAGATGCGACCTCGTCTTTTCCGACAACCTTCAAATTTTTTGAAACGATTTCTGTCGAAACCTTTTTATGACCGAATTTATCATCTTTTGTCTCGGCATTAACGCTCAATGACCCGTTAATATCAGTAATAACACCGTTTGTCCAATATTTCACATAATGAGAAAAGGCTGACAAATCAAGATTTTCAATCTGTGCAAAAACATTCAAAGTATCTTCACTAATTCTATTAATAGGTAAACGAATATCGACATCAGCAATTATCGGAATAGATTTTTTGCCGAGTTCTAATGTGCTGTCTGTCGCAAATCTTACCTGCTTGTTCGGGATAAATTCACCGTGTTTGAAGTATTTACCGCTATAAGTAATTTTCTGATTGTATTTTTGGTCGTTTAAAATTATGTTATATTTGCCCAAATCAAGATTTATTTTAGAAAGTTCAAAATCACTCTTTTTTTCAGGGAAATTCAACAAATACTGCCCCAAGCGAAACTCCGAATCCTTTGTGAACACAAAGTTAAACTCTTCGCTTTTTGCAGAAAGACTTGAAACTACAATTTTCTTTTTCAAAAGCGGAAGTAATTTGATATGAGCTTTCGGTGACACTACTAATGCCGCATTTGAGCCGTCATCATTAATTAAAGCAACCTTGTCGGATTTAATCCACACGGAAGGAAATACCCCCATTGTTAATTTCGGATTGCCGATATCGACACGGAAACCGGTATTCTTGTAAATTAAATCTTCAATCTGAGATTTATGTGCCTTAATATTAACAATAGCAGG
>SFZC01000259.1 GCA_004558955.1 bacterium
GCCTCATCAATTTCTTCATCCGATTCCGCCAAAGTGGTCAAAATCAAGCATTCTTCATCTTTGAACTGCAAAATACCGCCCATTGTAGTAAAGAATTTGACCTGTTCGCCGATTACAGCCTTTGTAACACCAATATTCAAAGCCGTCATTGTCGGAATGTGACCTTTCAAAATACCGATTTCGCCGTCAATGGTTTTGGTAATCACGGAATCCACTTCACCTTCAAAAACAACTTTTTCTTGTGTGATAATTTTTAAAAACATAAATTACACCTCAATGGTTTTTGCTTTTTCAACAGCTTCCTCAATAGTACCCACCATATAGAAAGCCTGTTCAGGAAGGTCATCATGTTTACCCTCAATGATTTCTTTGAAACCTTTGATTGTATCTTCAACTTTTACATATTTACCTTTAATTCCTGAGAATTGTTCCGCAACAAAGAACGGTTGAGATAAGAATTTTTGAATTTTTCTTGCTCTGTTTACAACTTCTTTGTCGTTTTCTGACAATTCATCCATACCCAAAATTGCGATAATATCTTGCAATTCTTTGTATTTTTGCAAAATTTCAAGAACTTTTCTTGTTACGGAATAATGTTCTTCTCCGATAACATGCGGATCTAACGCTCTTGAATTAGATTCCAACGGGTCAACTGCAGGATAAATTCCCAAAGATGCGATATTTCTTGACAATACCGTTGACGCATCAAGGTGCGAGAAAGTTGTTGCCGGAGCAGGGTCTGTCAAGTCATCGGCAGGAACATAAATTGCCTGAACCGAAGTGATAGAACCGTCTTTTGTTGAGGTAATTCTTTCTTGCAACTCACCCATTTCGGTAGCCAAAGTAGGTTGATAACCAACGGCTGACGGAACACGTCCCAACAACGCCGAAACTTCCGAACCGGCTTGAGTAAATCTAAAAATATTATCAATAAACAAAAGTACGTCTTGTTTTGAATAATCTCTGAAATATTCTGCAGCTGTCAAGGCTGAAAGTCCTACTCTCATTCTTGCTCCGGGCGGTTCGTTCATCTGACCATAGACAAGACCAACTTTATCTAATACGCCACTTTCTTTAAACTCATTCCAAAGATCGTTACCTTCACGAGTTCTTTCACCAACACCGCCGAACACAGAAACGCCGTCATGTGCCATTGCAATATTGTGGATTAATTCTTGAATCAAAACGGTTTTACCAACACCTGCACCACCGAACAAACCGATTTTACCACCTTTTTGGTAAGGTTGAAGTAAGTCGATTGCCTTAATACCTGTTTCCAAAATTTCGATTTCGGTGTTTTGATCAACCAATTTTGGAGATTCTCTATGAATCGGCAAATATGTATCTGCTTTAATTTCGCCCATATTATCAACCGCATCGCCGACAACGTTCAAAATTCTACCTAAAATCGCATTACCGACAGGAATTTTGATAGGTTCGTTTGTGTTAATAACCTTCATTCCACGCCTTAAGCCGTCAGTTGAAGACATCGCAACAGTTCTAACTCTATTAGACCCCAACATTTGCTGAACTTCCGCCACGATTTTTTCGCCATTGTCGTTGTAAATGTTTAGTGCCGTGTAAATATTCGGCAAATCTCCCGATGGAAATTCAACGTCAACAACAGGTCCGATAACCTTTGTAATTATGCCCTCAGCAGCAATTAAAGTTTCCATATCTACCTCTCTTTTTATATAACATTAAAAATTCTTCTAATTAACTTCGACATTATTATATAACAAGAAAAAAAATTATGCACCCTATTCAATCAGCGAAAATTAACGCTACTTAATAGAATTTGAAACCAATATCAAATAAACTCAAACAAAATTTTTATCAAAAAACTAATCTGTAACTCGTTTTATCCATTTGAAATAATCAGGTCTTCTGAAAAGAATACTTGAACAAGACATTCCGTTATTGTCAAAGTCCTGGCGTTTGTCGCAATATTTGTTTGTAGATTCGCTTGCTTCCGGATAATCCGTACCGTTTGATCCCATAGGTAGCAAGCCGTTATCGGTAAATTGCAATACAAACGCCAGGACTTTGACAATAACGGAATGTCTTGTTCAAGTATTCTTTTCAGAAGACCTGATTATTTCAAATGGATAAAACGAGTTACAGATTA
>SFZC01000072.1 GCA_004558955.1 bacterium
CTTGATTTTTAATCTTTTCAGAATGACAATCGCTTGGGGTAAATTTTTATTTTATTCAAAAATAATGCTATTGTTACGAAATGTAAAGATGAATTTAAAAAGTCGGAAAACCTTGTTATACTTGCTTTATGGTATGGTATGGTATGGTTGGGCGGGGCGGTGCAATTTCTGTTTTATATCTGTTTTTATATTTATGTAGTAGTTAGTAGAAAGGACAAAGGTATGAAGCTAGAAAGTTTTGGGTGTGAAGCGTTAGAAAATTTGGTAGAACATACAGAAATTTCTCGTCAAGTTCGTCAAGCTTTACTCGAAATTTGTGCCAAATTTGAGGAGTTTGAATTTACATCACCTTGGAAAAATTCTATAGAAAAAATTCTTAAAAATGGAAAGAAATTAACTATAGGTAAGGCAGGAGCAAAGTATATTGAAGATTCTAAAGGTGACGTTTTGGTGTATCGAAAATTTTATGGTTATGGCCCAACATTAGAAGATGGAACACCGACATTGCGTTTTCATGTTGATCGTCCTAGTGGACGCACAAGTTTGTTAGTAAAACCTAGACTTGATGGTCATTTTTCTCCAGTTAGATTGTAATAATAAAAGGAAGGATTTGTAAAGTATGGCTTATCTAGATTATGTAAATTCATTTTATTCAAATGATGTAAATGTATTAAAAAAACGACAAAAACAAAGCAAATGTGTAAGGGCTGCGACTTTAGCAGGTGGAACAGCCCTTGCGGGGTTGAGTTTATTGCCTAAAAATAAATCCAAAAGTTTATGTTTAGTAAGTGCCACTTTTTTATTGTTATGTGCTTTAAATACCAATAAATATATTAAAGATGTAGATAAAAAGTTACAATTAAATTCAGTTGTTTAGATTTTTGTTTTTCAGAATGACGTATTACTTGCTATATGTACCCAAAAAAGGAAATAAAAGGTTTAGTTCCTAAGGTTTTGTTAAACCTTGCAATTGAAGGGACCCTGAAACGAGCTTCAGGGTGACATTTTTGAGGTATTTTGTTTTTCAGAAAGATGAATCATTTGCCAGATATACTAAATAGAGTAATTTTAATTGTTTGGCTAGCAATCCAAACCTACATTGTGCTATGAAATAAGTGTTTAATGTTGAAATGGAACACTGGATTACTTCGTCACTTCGTGGTCTTGGATTTTGGCGGGTCGGACTATTTTGTTCGCATTAAACGGCATTACAGTTTTACAAACTTTCAGCCTCTGCTCACAAAATTCAACGCAGTCCTCCCGAGGACGTGTTTGCTACGCAGCACACTATCCTCGTAATGACGGTATTGTGTTTGACTGGTTTTCCGTCATTTCGAAGGAGTGCGTAAGCACGACTGTGCCAATCCGGAAAAAGCGTGTATTAGAAAAGTAGGTTGGTAATTGTCGGTTGTGCATACTTGCCCAACAAGTGAAAAAGCAGGTAATAATTGCAATACAGTGTCGGAATAGCAATTCAGACTTACATTTCGCTGAGTGGCTTTGGACAGTTTTTCTTCACAAAGACAAGTTCAATAAAAAAGTAGAGCACCTAAAAATATAGTTTGTTATTTATCTTCAGGGTGACTATATTATAAAATTCTTGCTATGATTAAAATCGGAAGGAGAATTTTATTATGTGGGAATATTTTTCAGGCTCTTATATAATTACAATTTTAGGTGTAATTGGAGCGTATTTGTGGGGGGAACACGTTCATCACGGTGCAGGGCTTGCCTCAATTTTTATCGTATTAGTTTTGGCGGTTCTTGAAACCAGTTTGTCCTTTGACAACGCAGTTGTGAATGCTATGAAGTTAGAAAAAATGTCGCACATTTGGCGTCATCGCTTTTTAACGTGGGGTATTTTAATCGCAGTTTTTGGTATGCGTTTCTTATTCCCAGTGCTTGTTGTTTCAATATTTGCACATTTAGATATGTTGACGGTTACGCATATTGCACTAACTGATGCGAACAAGTATGCAGGGTATCTGCACGAAATTCACGCACCCATCGTGACTTTTGGCGGAATGTTTTTGATTATGTTATTTCTTAATTATTTCTTCAATCACGAAAAAGAGGTACACTGGCTAGAATTTATCGAAAAGCCGTTGTCTCATCTTGACCACATAAGTGGGATTGAAATTATTATCTCTCTTTTAACTCTAATTGGTTTGCAATCAGTAATTCCGTCAGAACAAAAGTTAACGGTATTAATTTCCGGTCTTGCAGGTATAATTACCTTTTTGTCGATTGACGGTGTGGCTCATTTCTTGGAAAAGCACGAAGAAATGCGTAATGCAAAATGCGGTGTGGAAGGTATCAAATGTGCAGGTTTAATCAGTTTTATGTATTTGGAACTCATTGATGCATCTTTCTCTTTAGATGGTGTTTTGGGGGCATTTGCACTAAGTAATGATGTTTTAATTATCACAATCGGTTTGGCAATCGGTGCGATGTTTGTAAGGTCTTTGACGATTTTGCTTGTTGAAAAGAAAACTCTTGCTCGATTTATTTATTTGGAACAAGGTGCACATTGGGCAATCGGAGCATTATCAGTGATAATGTTGGTTTCAACGGTAAAAGAAGTTCCTGAAGTCGTGACAGGTTTAATCGGTTTATTCTTTATTGTTTCGGCATTAATTTCTTCAATTCTTTACAACAAAAAACAAGAAAATCAAAATTAAATTTTAGGGAAAATCATATAATAAAAAAGAGCAAGTTTTAATGAACCTGCTCTTTTTTTATGTTTTATAATTAATGATTAGTCAATTTTCCAACTGTTTAGGTATTCTTCCTGTTCAGGTGTTAATGTATCAATTTCAATTCCCATTGATTTTAGTTTTAATTCTGCAATTTTAACATCAACTTCGTGAGGAAGTGTGTAAAGTTTATTTTCCAATTTCCCTTTATTTTTAACAAGAAATTCAATACCGAGTGCCTGATTTGCAAAACTCATGTCCATAACGCTTGCAGGGTGACCTTCTGCGGCTACTAAGTTAACCAAACGACCTTCTGCGATTACATAAATTGATTTTCCGTTATCCAATACATATTCTTCGAGAGCAGGACGAATTTGTTTGATTTCTTTTACATGTTTTCTCAAATCGCCTACGTTAACTTCCCAGTCAAAGTGTCCAACATTACCGACAAAAGCACCGTCTTTCATTGTTAAAAGATGTTGAACATCAACTACATGTTTGTCGCCTGTTACAGTCAAGAAAATATCGCCTTCAAGTGCTGCTTTTGCAATCGGCATTACTCTGTAGCCTTCCATTGCTGCTTCAAGTGCTTTTAATGGGTCAACTTCGCAAACAATAACGTTTGCACCCAACGCTTTTGCTCTTAGTGCAACCCCTTTACCGCACCAGCCGTAACCTGAAACAACAACTGTTTTTCCTGCGATAAGAATGTTTGTTGCTCTAAGTACCCCGTCAAAAGAGCTTTGACCTGTGCCGTATCTGTTATCGTATAAGTGTTTTGTCAAACTTGTGTTAACACCTACTGCAGGAAAACCTAATGTACCTTGTTTTTCCATTGCTTGAAGTCTGATGATACCCGTAGTTGTTTCTTCTGTTGAACCGATAACCTTTGAAATCAGGTCAGGTCTTTTTTCGTGAATCATTGAAACCATGTCACAACCGTCATCAATAATGATATCAGGGTTATGGTTAAGGGCTTCGTTGATATGTGATTTGTATTGTTCAACAGTTTCACCTGAGATTGCGAAAACAGGCATGTTATAGTATTTTACCAAAGCTGCTGCTACATCGTCTTGAGTTGACAACGGATTTGAAGCAACAAGTAATGAATCTGCTCCACCGGCTTGCATCACCGTGCAAAGTGCAGCGGTTTCTTTTGTAACGTGAACGCATGCTGACAATTTTAAACCTTTGAACGGTTGTTCTTTTATAAATCTTTCACGAATTGTTTTTAGTACAGGCATGTCTTTAAATGCCCAATCAATTTGTTTTTTACCTTGTTCCGCAAGGTTAATGTCTTTTATGTCACATTTCATTTCTGTCATTAGCATTATTTTCTCCTTATACTAATAAATGTATATTATAACGTTTCAATTATACTCAAGACAATCCGAGAATACTAATAATAGAAATTTTATTGTAAAATTTTCTTAATAAAAAGTGTTCAACTAACAAAAAATAATCTTTAGACTTGTTATAATTATCGTTAAGGAGTATCGTGTGAAAGTAAGTTTTGATTTAAGAAAGAACGGTCCGCAAAGGAACAATACTGTGTCTTTCAAAGGGGTAGAGCCGACAAAATCGGCAGAAGGTTTTAAAGAGTTAAGATTTGCATATCCGTTTGATTCGGATAACCAAGAGTGCTATTTGAAGGTTTACAAAGTCGGAACGGACGATAAAGGTAACTATTTTACGGACGGCATTGCGTTTTCAAATGACGGCAGGGACGGAATTGCTCTTCCGCCGAACGGATTGAGCATAGATATGCAAAAAACTTTTGGTTTTGATGAAAATCAACCGTTTGCATACAATTATTTGATTAAAAGAAAAGACGGCAGAGGCGAAAATATCAAAACAGATTGCGGTGATGTAATCAATGAAAACGGTACTTTGTTTAACGTTATTTCTTCGACAAAATCCGGCATGAACAAAGGCGGTTCAATGAAGCTTGTTATTATTGATTCGCAAAAGGTTGGATATGTTTATAACGATAAAAACTTAATCGTAAAAGATGAAAATCTTGCACAACGAGCAGAAAACGGCATAAAAACCTTAACAAATAAGTTTGGCGGAACTTTAGCAGGACTTGAGTATGCCGTAGAAAATGGCGAATATGATAATTATTCAAGAATTATCTCTTTGCCGATATTTACTGATGATGATTTTTCTGCCCATGCTTATTGGAATAAGAACTGTATGCAAATGGCAAAATCTTTCGGAAATATTAATAACTATGCATCTTTACAAAGAAAAATGTTTGCTCATGGTTTGAATTTGGTTTCAGACGGGGCATTTGTAAACGAAGGTTTGGAAGGTACTCACTTTGGCAGTTTGTTGAAATGGGGCGAAAATTCACCGTATTATTATTGGTTCAGAGCTTCAGGATTGAATAACGGCCCTTTGTCACTCGGTGTATTCCCTAAAAATAAAGAATTTATTTCACACAAAATCGTAAACTCTCCGTATTCTTACACACAAAAAGAAAACGGAAAAATCAAAATTTCTTCAAATCACAATTACGACAAAAACAAACCAACATATATTCAGTTCTTTGACAACCGATTGGTTACAGAGGCTGAAAAGACTGATACTTCACACTTAATTAAATCTTATTCAAAATTAAGTACTCCGAATGTTTATGATATTCACACTCATAACGATTCGATTTTCCCTTATTCGTTTGAAATTAAACCTGAAATTTATAATAAAAACGTTAAGAATTTGATTGAGTACAATTCTGATAATCCTGATGCGGAAATACGTTTGGATAGTCCGCTTGCGGCAAGATTACTTTCAAAATCAGAATATTATAATGTTGACGGTAAATTTGAAAGCGGTTTTGAAACTTGGGATGCAAACGTAGATATTGCAAAATTAAATTTTGTTTTCTCAAATACCGATGCAAAAGATTTGAAGAATTTACCGCTTGAAAAACGTAGAGAAGTAATGGGTAAAATGCTTCGTGCCAATTATCAGGTTCAGGACTACACCGTTCAATCAGGTGCTTATTGGACACAAAAAACAGATGACATTTTGAGAACCTATGTCGCTCAACAGTTGAAAAATGTTGATGAAAATAATCCGTCACTCGTTTATCAAAAGATTATGGAGTTATCTGATAATAAGGTATTTCCGAAAGAAGTTAAGACTGAGGTTTCAAAAGAAGAAGTCGAAAATGTTTTAGATGATATGTATAATAACAAACGAGAATTGTCGGATTTGAATAAAAAAGATGAAATTCTTGAAGGTGTTATGAACACGCCGCTTGATGCGATTGAATTTGGTCAAAATTTGACTTCTGTTTTGGCTTCTCCGTTAATTTCAAAAAGAGCAAATGTGAAATCGGAAGTCGGTGTTCCTCGTTTTGAAATTTACAAAAACGGTGACAAAAATCTCCCGGAAGAATATGCTGAAACTTACAAGAAAATGGACGAAATTTTTGCAAAAGATTTGTCGGGTTATGCAGAAAAGATTTTGGACAGAGTTGACGGACAACTTCCTGAAAATCAAAAATTATTTGACGGTGATGAAGTTACCGAATATGGTAAATATGTTTTACCGTTGTTGTTGCCGCAAATTACAAAATATGCCGTAGTTAAGGCTTTAGCGCCAAAAGTTGAGGTTTCCGTAAATGATAAAAACGGCGAAATGCTTTATGATTACAATGCATTGAATAATGTATATCTTCAATCCTTCGGAATTACAAAATTTGCATCTCCTGAGGATGAGGCTCGAGTTGTTTTGAGTGAACTCCAAAGCGGCATCAAAAAGATTAAATCGAATGCGGATGACGTGATTGTCGATAGTATTTCAAAATCCTTGAAGGGTACTAATTTAAGGTCTTTCCAACTTGCCGATTTGATTATTGACAAAACTCAATCAGGACTTGATTGGAGAATTGATGCCACAAAAGATATCGCAGATGTTGAAGCATTGAGAAACGGAATTGAAAATTTTGATACAATGTGGGAAAACATAATTGATTTTTGGAAGTCTTTTCAGACAGCAATTCAAAAGAAAAACCCGAATGTTTATACTGTTGCCGAAGTTACCGATGAAGAAAGCTTGCACACTGACGGTTGGGGCGATTATTCAAGCAGATTTCCAAGCAAGACAGATATTATTCCAAAATTCTTGAGAGAAACAGGCATGTCTGCTATTGCCGAATATTCTTTCTTCTTTAGTGACCTTCAAAAAGCCTTTTCAAATCAGTTTGAAAATGGTGCATCAAACCTTGATACAACTTATGCAAGTAAAATGGTTTATGACAAAATGATTGGCGGCAATAAAAACTTTATCAAAATGGGTGCTCAGGATGCAATGAAATTTGCATATACCTTTATCGGAAACCACGACAAACCGAGAGCCTTGCACTGTATGGCTTTGAATATGCCGTTATTCTATAATGATTTGACTTATGCTGACGGAAATTTTGAAGCTAGAAGAACCGCTTATAAGGTTTTGAAAGACAAATATATGGATAATATTGAACCGCATGAAGTTAATAATTTTGACTTCTCGGGCGTTTCGGCAAAGGCTATTGCAATGGCAGAAGCAATAAGACCGGCTCTTATTGACCAGTTGAATGATTATTGCTACTTTAATAAGATTTCGGAAGCCGATAAAACAAGAAACTTAATTGCAATAAGCAAATCAATTTCCGATTTGGCAGGCGGTAAGTTTATGGATTCTCATTTCAATCCTGAAGCGTTCGGTGTTAAACCTATTGATGTTGCGATTTCAATGGCTATTAAGCAAGCAAAAGACAAATACGGTTTCAAATTGCCTGATAATTTGAATAAGGATTATGAAGACGGTGCCTTTGCAAAAGTTATGACTCCTGCGATGTCTAAACTTAAGGCAATGATGAAATATTTGGTTGCACTTCCGGGCATGCCGACCTTGTTTGACGGTGATGATACCGCAAACAGCGGTTATGATACAAAAACTAAGAATATGTACTTGCAAGGTCGTCAAAAAGTTCATGATGAGTGGGTAGATGTTGATAATCCGAAGTATCGTCAGTTTGTGGCTGATAACAAGGCTCAACTTGATTGGATTATGGGTATTCGCCGTAATCCGCATTGCAAAGCCTTGAATAACGGTGCAGTGTTTACTCTTCCGTTAAATGAAACAATGGCACATGGCGACCATCCGGGCAAAACTCCTGTTGCGTCAATTTTAAGACAAAGTTCTGACGGTCACATGGCAATTTCTATATTTAACCCGTTGGGTATTCCAAAGGATAACAAGTACGCTTATGAAATGAATATGGACAGGGCTGCTTTTATTGAAAGCTTGCATATGAATGAATGCGGAGAAAATATCGGCATTAAAGGGCTTAAAAAAGATATGTTGTTTAGGAATGCCGAAAAACCTAATGATGAATATTATGTAAGAGAATATCACGGTGACTATTTCTTGAAACGTAAGGTTGAAGGTCATGATGAGCCGATAATGTTGGATACTTCCGCATTGATTTTGTACCATGACCCTGAAGATGATAAAGATTCAAAAGATAATAAAAATGTTTCGTTTACTGGACATTATGGCAATTTCAAACCTAGTGCCAAATTTGTTGCAGGAGCTTACAATACAAAAGTTTGCGAACAAGGCAAAAAATTGGCATTGGTGAGCAGATAATAATTTTATGATATTTTTAAAAATCGGGCTTTGAAAATTTTTCACGGCTCGTTTTTTATGGGTAAATTTGTGATTCTTTTTGTTATGAAAACTTTACATAAACCTTGACGTGGCTTGATGTTTGGTATAATATCTTTCTTGTCAGAAGTAAAAGTTCAAATACGATTTCCAAAAGGCTTTAAAAGGCTTTGTTTTGGCGTATTTAACACAAGTACCCAAATAAATATAATTAGTAAAATATTTACAAGAAAGGTAAAAATCAATGGAAAACAATGAAGAATTAAAAGTAACCGAATCTGTAGAAGCTACAGAAGAAGTTAAAGCTGAAGAAACTGTTGAAGCAGCTTCTGAAGAAAAACCTTCAAGAAGAAGAGGCCGTGGCAGAAAACAAAAAATCGAAACAACTGAAGAAAAACCACAATCTGAATGGACAGAAAGAGTTGTTCAAATCAGCCGTGTAACTAAGGTTGTTAAAGGTGGTAAAAAATTAAGCTTCCGTGCTATCGTTATCGTTGGTAACCAAAAAGGTCAAGTAGGTATCGGTTGTGCAAAAGCTTCTGAAGTTATCATTGCTATTCAAAAAGCAATCGCTGACGGTAGAAAAAATGTTATCACTGTTCCTATCTTCAAGACAACAATTCCTCACCCTATCACAGGAAAATCAGGTGCAGGTGCTGTTATGTTAAGACCGGCTTCAGAAGGTACAGGTATTATTGCAGGTGGTGCTGTTCGTTCAGTATTGGAACTTGCAGGTATCGAAAATATCCTTTCTAAATCTTTAGGTTCAAAATCTCCATTGAACGCTGCTAGTGCAACTATTGAAGCGTTGAAATCATTGACTCCGTTCAACGATGTTGCTAAAAAACGTGGCTTAACAATGGCTGAACTTTTAAACTAATTTAGGTATCAATATTATTTATAAAAAGGAAATTAAATTATGACAGATAAAACAAATACAGTAAAAATTAAGCTTGCTAAAAGTTTAATCGGCTCATCAGAAAAACAACGCAGAGTTGTTAGAGCTCTAGGTCTTACTAAAAAAGATCAAGTTGTTGAACACAACGAATCAGCAACAATTATGGGTATGGTTAACAAAGTTTCTCACTTGTTAGAAATAGTAAAATAGGTAATATACCCTAAGACGAATATATTATAATATACAAAGAAAGAGGAAAATAATATGTCAAATATAACATTATCAGATTTAAAACCTGCTGAAGGTTCTACATCTAAATCAAAAAGAGTTGGTCGTGGACGTTCTTCAGGACATGGTAAAACATCTTGCCGTGGTCATAACGGTGAAGGACAAAGATCAGGTAACTCGAGCAAAAGAGGTTTTGAAGGCGGTCAAATGCCGGCTTACAGAAGATTGCCTAAATTAAAAGGCTTCCAAGTTTATTCAAAACTTAACTATGCTCAAATCAACGTTGGCAGACTTGATGATTTAGGACTTAAAGAAGTATCTTTGGATGCTTTGAAAGAAGTTTTAACAATCCACCCTACTTGCGTTGGTTTAAGAGTTTTGGGTAACGGCGAAATCAAATCAGCAGTTACAGTAAAAGCAAACTATGTAACACCATCAGCAAAAGAAAAAATTGAAGCTGCCGGCGGAAAGGTTGAGTTAGTATAATGGCACAAGCAATAAAAGCACCATCTCCTGAAGATTTAATGTCAATGTGGAATGCTTCCGGTTTAAAACAGAAGATTATTTTTACATTCATAATGATTGCTGTATGGAGATTAGGGGTTCAATTGCCATTGTATGGGATTGACAGCAGTGCATTTGTGAATATGGGACAAAATAACCTTATCGGTTTTTTGGACTTGTTCACCGGTGGTGCATTGGGTAAGGTGTCAATCGTAGCATTGGGTATCGGACCTTATATCACTTCTTCAATCATCGTTCAGTTGATTTCTGTAGTTATTCCATCTTTGGAAAAATTGCAAAAAGAAGACGGCGAAGCCGGAAGAAGAAAGTTAGCACAATATACCCGAATATTTACAGTTGTCTTGGCTGTATTTCAGTCAGTAATTTTTATGCTGTTTTTACATTCAAGACCGTCTGCAATCGTTACGACAATAAATCCGATTGCATTTTATGCAAGTTCGATTTGTGTTTTAACTGCAGGTGCTGTTCTTGTAATGTGGATTTCCGAACTTATCACGGAACGAGGAATCGGTAATGGCGGTTCTTTGGTAATCTTTTGTGGTATCTTGGCAGGGATTCCGCTATATACTAAAAATACATTAAAATTAGTTGAACCTAATGCGGGTATGCAGTTAAATCTGTTGATTTTATTGGCTATATTCTTTGTTGCAATGATTTTCATTGTAATAATGCAAGAAGCGGTAAGAAAAGTTATAATCGTTAATCCGAAAAGACAAATCGGAAATAAAGTTTATGGTGGTATGAATTCGTTTATTCCGTTCAAACTGAATCCGGGCGGTGTTATGCCAATCATCTTTGCTATCGCAATTTTGTTGTTCCCGTCAACAATATTGACTATTGTGGGACAGGCAAATTTCAAGTCTGAATCGGTTAAAACCTTTATTATGACTTTGACTCAGTACATGAGCCCGAACGGCATTATGTATTATCTGCTTTATGTGGCGTTGATTATTGCGTTGACTTTCTTCTATGCATCAATTATGCCGAATATGCAGCCAAAAGATATTGCAGACAATTTGAAAAAGTACGGTTCGTCAATTCCGGGTATCAAACCGGGACGTCCTACGGCTGAAGCATTGGATAAAATTTTATCCAAAACTACC
>SFZC01000260.1 GCA_004558955.1 bacterium
TCTGGATGCAATGCTCGCCGCAGTAACTGATAAAACGAAAATTCTTGTTGTTGTCAATCCAAATAATCCTACAGGTACATTCATTGACTCAAAGAAATTAGAAGATTTTATTCGAAAAGTGCCAAAGCATGTTATTACGGTAATTGATGAGGCTTATCTGGAATTTGTCACAGACGAAAATTGTTACAGCATGTTGAAACTTATCAAAGAAGGCATCGACAAACCATTAGTTATTATGAAAACCTTTTCAAAGATATACGGAATGGCTGGTTTACGTGTCGGTTATGCGATTACAGATCCTGTTATGGCGGATCATTTTGGCAAATCAAGCAATGCATGGAATGTAAGTTTTATTGGTCAGAAAACTGCTGCCGCTGCCACATTAGATCAGGAACATGTTTCGATGGTCAAAAATATAAATGCCCAGGAACGTGATAAAGTCACCAAAGTCCTCCGTTCATTAAACTGTAAAGTATACGACTCCCAGACAAACTTTATTTTATTCAAAGCACCTATCGATAACATGGAAGTCTATGCAAAGCTGGAAGAACAAGATGTCTTGATTGGAGCACCTATCGGTATGAACCGTGTTAGTCTTGGAAAACCCGAAATGAATGAAAAATTTATCAAAATCATGAAAGAAATCCTTTCCTAAATGCATAATAAAAAGTGTGCGATTAACGCACACTTTTGCGCGTAAGCGCACACAATTTTTAAAAAAGTTTACACCTTGGATCTACTGCATGATCAGATTATGCAGCAGATAACTTCGAATCACAATTGCCATTTCTTCATTTGCTGTATTCTCCGGTAAATTAAGAAGCTGCTCTGCTTTTCGAATGCGATACCGCACCGTATTGCTATGCTGAAATAATTCTTCCGATGTCTTGGCATAATCCCCATTATTTTTTATATATGAAATTACTGTTTCTAATAAGTTTACATCATGAGAAGCATCATATTTCTGTAATACGAAAATACTGTCTTCCACTTCATGATATAGTATTGGATTATTTACAATTGACATGATATATTTGTAGACTCCAATCTTGGAGTAGGCCATATTATTATATTCCATAAACTGACTCACAACGTTCGCATTCTTTGCCTTCATAACAGATTCATTTAATCTCTCCAATGTCATCAGTTCATCACATATTCCAATATAAAAAGATTCCGGCTGAAATCCTGCATTTATCAAAATATCATACACATGGTTCACAATCTCCTGATAGGTTTCCGGTAGCTTTTCCTCCATATAAGAACAAATTAATACAACCCCATGCCCCATTTTTACAAAAGAATAATCGTGAATCTTTGTATCCCGATACTGCCGATACATTAATCTGTCAAAATATGTATGTATTTTTAAATTATTCAAAGTATCCCCGGACGATATACTTACCGTAATAATATTTGAATAAAAATTGGGATTAATCTCTAATGCTATTTTTTTAATCGTATTTGGTTGATGCTTTTCATTTAATATCGAATTCAATTTTTCTTCTGCAACAACATACTGCGCACGCGTCTTCATAGATTCATTTATGCAAATAATCAAGTCTTCCATAAACTGATCATAAAATGTAAGTAATGGAACATGATAAATTTTGGCCAGTTCAATAATATCCTGTGGCAGTTCCTTTTCCGGTGCTATTTTTATTGCAATTGCGGATACCTGTTTTTGAATCAATGTCTTTAATGTCCCATTTACTAATTCAGGATCTTTATCTGCAAAAAAATAAGAAAGTAAAACAAAATAGCCATATCCATATCCGTCATATTCGATTCTACTGCTTTCATATTCCAATATAACGGTAGCATTCACCAAATTATCCAGATATTTTTCGCCACAAATTATTTTAAAATCCTTAAATAATGCCAATTTCAATATTTCACTAATTTGTATCATACTATTCCCTCTTTTCCTCATCTTGAACACTTTACACAACTAAAACAAGGGCATTGATATCCTCTATCAACGCCCTTGTTGCCTAAGAAAAACAATAGCACAACTCCATATGCTTGTAAATAAAAATTTAAATACTTTTATTCTACAATGATTACTCTTTAAATTTAATTTATACTACTGAATTCAATATCATGTATGTGGGTTTCCCCAAAAA
>SFZC01000073.1 GCA_004558955.1 bacterium
GTATCGCCACGGTTATAATCATTAGGTGACACAGATTCATTATCCGCCATTAGTTTAAAGGCTTGTTGAACTTCAGAATACGCCTTGTTGAATTGACTTTTCAATTTCACTGCACGAACATTATTTATAAGTGCGGGTATCGTCATCGCAGAAACCACACCAATAATACCCAATGTTATCAATACTTCTGCTAATGTAAAAGCTCGTTTTTTCATATATTCGTGTCCTCCAAAATTCTCGTCCTTTTACCATTATGAACGTTTTTTACATAGGAGTACACCCGCCACACCATACCATACCATACCATACCATACCATACCATACCATACCATACCATACCATACCATACCATACCATACCATAAAGGAATTATATCAATGGTTTCAGACTTTTTAAAATTATATTTACATTCTTAACATTCACCATATTTGAGGAGTTTTGTGAAGTTTTATTGCGAACATAAAGAGTAAATAACAAAAACCTACGTCATTCTGAAAGACTTAAAAAATCCTTTGAGGTCACGGAAAGTAATTTTTAGTCTATTCGGAATCTCTTTCAATTACATCAGGATAAACAGATTCCGGATCTGAGTCCGGAATGACTATTAGTAAGATTTGCAAGTGGTTGACATTCTAAACACACACCAAAAATAGTTATACTAAAACAAAATTGGTTTGATATTTTTTACAAATTCTCGATAATCTTTTGAGTAAACTCGGTAGTGGTCAAAGTGCCGCCAATATCCGAGGTTTTGTGACCTTCTGACAAGGTTTTAAACAGTGCTTTTTCTATCTTTTCAGCAGGCTCAAATTCTTTGATATACTTCAACATTTCGATAGCCGACAGTAGCAAAGCTGTAGGATTTGCTTTATTTTGACCTTTTATATCAGGAGCGGAACCGTGTACAGGTTCAAACACCGCACAATCTTCACCGATATTTGCCCCCTGAGCCACGCCAAGTCCGCCAATCAGCCCCGCCGTCAAATCAGAAACTATATCACCGTACAAATTAGGCAACACCAAAACATCAAATCTTGACGGGTCTTGAACAAGTTGCATGCACAAGTTATCCACAAGAATTTCACGGGTTTTAATCTGCGGATAATCTTTTGCCACCCTTCGATAAGAGTCTAAAAACAATCCGTCAGACAATTTCATAATATTTGCCTTTGTAACTACGCACACCTCATGCCTGCCATTTACAACAGCATAATCAAATGCGAATTTACAAATTCTTTCAGAGGCTTTTCTTGTAATAATTTTGATACTATGAGCCGTGTTTTCGTCAATCTGTTCCTCAACTCCTGCGTACAAATCCTCGGTATTTTCTCGAACCACGACCAAATCAACATTATCAAATCGAGTTTCAACCCCCGGAAGATTTTTACAAGGTCTTAAATTTGCAAACAAATCAAGAGATTTTCTTAGTTGCACATTCACTGAGCGAAAACCTTTACCGATAGGCGTTGTAACAGGTGCTTTCAATGCAATTTTGTTTCTTTTAACAGACTCTAAAACTCTTTGAGGAAGCGGTGTTCCTTCTTTTTCTATAACATCTGCTCCTGCGGTTTGAATTTCCCAATCTATTTCAAGCCCGCTTGCCTTTATAATTTGAACAACACTTTCAGAAATTTCAGGACCTATCCCATCGCCATTGATTAGTGTAATTGTACGCATAATAAAAACCTCCAAATTTGGTATTTATCATACTATAAAATGGAGGGAATGTAAAAATTGTAGGGGAAAATATTTATAAGTCATTATCAATTAGTTTTAACCGTTAAAGGTTTTGAATGATCGGTCAATGTTTTTACTCATTGCCGTTTGGACTGCCTCGTATTCTGTTTGTAAGGTATTGTGTTCGGTGTCCAAAGCTTTTATTTTGTTTTCATATTTTGTATCTTTTGCATCAATTTCGTTTGTTTTTCTTGTATATTCGGCTTCTGCTTTTGCTACGGCTGAATCGTTATCGGCTTGGGTGAAATCTGAACAATTAGAATAAATTGCGGAACTCCAACTGATACCGTTTAAGGTCATGTTAAACGGATTATCAGGGTCATTTTCTTTGTTTGACGCATTTGTATAAGTTGCTCGCTCAAGTGAAATTACACCTTGAGTTAAGGCATCTTGTACCCATTGAGTGCTTGTTGCAAGTTTGTTATCCAATACCGCATAATTTGTTCCATAACTTCCTTGTGCTGATTTTTCGGTTGACGAACCGTTCAATCTGTACCAAAGATTTGTGTACCATTGAGCCTTAGTAGCATCTGAATATGCGTAAGTATCTTCTGTGGTTTTGCAACCTAAATTATCCGCTTCTGCTTGGAAATCCGACAATACGGCATAGTATTTTTCAGCATTTTTGTATAATTCAGAAAAATGTTTTGAAGTATTGCCGTTTGCATCAGTTTCAGAGACATAAGCAAGTTTTGATTTTATGTATTGATCATAAGTTGCATAATTTGCGTAATTTGTTTTTGCCTCAGCCAAAGAGTTCAAAAACGGTTCCAAATCTGCATCATCATAAAGTTGCATATTATATTTGATTAATGCGTTATCATAGGCTTCCATTGCTGTTGTGTATGATGAGAACGCATCTTTTTTCTCTGCATAATAATCATCATCATTTGCGGTAATCATATCACCGTTTTCATTCTCATACATGCCTGTAGATTTCAATTCGTTGATTGCGGCTTCCCATTCGTTATAGTAATCAGCCACCCCGCCTTCATCAGATAATTTTGACAATTTGTCAAAATTTTCAGCCAAAGCGTTAGATTTGAATTCTTTTGTAATTCCGTAACTTTCCAAAAATGCATCAAGGTTAGATGCTCTTTCAAAGTTTTCTGCATCACCGTTGCTAATTAAAACTTGACCGCTTGTATTAACAAGTGCATATTGATTTTTCAAGTCGGAATATTGATAAAGTACGCTTGCTGTCAAAGGTGCAGTAACGGCTTCACCTTTAGCATTGTAAGTCATAAATTGAAGTTGTGTTGAATTTAATGCTGCAATATATTCACTGCTTGCAGCTTCTGATTGAGTTGCCAATCTCATTTTTACATTAGAAATCTGTTGAGATTCATACTCGTTAGAAGTCAGTCTGGCAGTAATTGTTAATAGTCTTGCTTGTGATGCCGATATACCCATCGTTCAACATATTCCTTTCAATCGTACAAACTTATAATCGGCATACTTATGGATAAACTTTAATAAATTGAGCATATTGTAAACTTATGTAACAAAAGTGATATAAATTGAATATAAAAAGTCAATAATTTTTTAAGTGATGTTTTTATATATATGTAAGAGTTAAATAAAGAAAAAGAAATAAATAAGATAAAGAGAGGACAAAGATATGGCAACAATGCTATTATTTTCTGATGCAGTTTCATCTGCTTATAAAAATACATCAAAATCACTAAAAGAAGTTGAATTGAACGATAAAAGAGTGGTTAAGAAAACCTTATCACAAATGATGAAACAATCCTTCTTCCACGGAGCAAACAGATTTGGAACTAATTTTATAGCATAAAAAACGATAATCGTTGGAAATTTAGGAAAAACAAGGAAACAATTTAAGGAATTTAGGAATTTAAATTATAAAGACCGCACTGAGCGGTCTTTTCTTTTAGTCTTTTCTTTCAAGTTTTTTAATTGCTTCGGCAAGTTCAGCCATTTCTCTTTTCTCGCGGAAAAATTTACTTCATAAATAATCTTTTTGAAAAACTTTATCGGAATTTCCTAAGAATAAAAACGCTCCAAAACTTGGGGTTGCATTATTTATAGGGTAATTATTAGTAATCATCCTCTATTTCCTTTTTATTATTTATTTTTTACAATTGAATTTACATGTTGTCAATTGTGTCATTTACTGATTTTTCAAATGCATTTTTCTTTTTAAATTCATCGGCTCTTTTTATCATTTTTTCTAAAAAGGCTAACGGTTTTTGAAAGAGACCTTGAGTTTTCCATACCCCGTCACCAACGTTAGCACTTAATCTTGAACCGTTGTTTGATGAAACAATAATATCTGTTTCTTGCTTTCCTGCTTGAGCTGCTAATTCATTAAATTTGTTTAATAATTCAGGAGTTTTTAATTTATTTTTCAAAATATCTTTTGCGTCGGCGTGTAACTTAAATGAGCCAAAAGTCGGCTGGTTATTTGCTGTGTAATTTGTTGTAATCATTTATAAGTCTCCTTTTATTAATGTTTTTCGAGAAGAATTAAAAGTCGTGAAGATATGATTTTGCTACCCTCACGACCTTCAGTTTACAATATTTTACAATTATTTACCCAACGCATTTGCCTTTTGAGCGGTTTTGTCGATTACGTCATAGAAAAGTTTTGTTGAATTTTGTTCCTTCATCTCGGAAATTCCGACAAATGTGCAACCTCCTTTTGTTGCAACATTATCAATCAAGGTTTGAACAGGAGTTTCGCCACGTTCAAACACCATTTGAGCAGAGCCTAAAGCGGTTTGTGTAGCCAAAATCAAAGATTTTTCATAATCTAAGCCCAATTTTTCGCCCGCTCTTGCCATATCTTCAATTACCTGATAGAAAAACGCAGGTCCTGAGCCTGAAATCGCCGTTACTATATCCATTTGATTTTCTTCAACCTTGATACATTTGCCCAAAGCATTCAAAATATTTTCAACCTGTAAAACGTCTTCATTTGTTGCCAAAGAACCTTCGCAAATTCCAAACATTCCTAAATTAACCAAAGCAGGAGTGTTTGGCATAATTCTTACAACTCTTGCATTATTTATAATATTTTCGATTTTTGAAGTGCAAACTCCCGCAGCGATTGAAACAATCAACTTGTCTTTTGTAACTGCTTCTTTAATATTTTCTAAAACTTCTGCCACATTGTTTGGTTTTGTTGCTATAAATATAATATCTGAAGCTTTAACTAACTCCTTGCTGTTTGACGTTACTTCGATTCCTAATCTTTTTGATGCTGAGGCTGCAACTTCGTCATTGATTTCAGCACCCTTAATATTATACAAATCTTTGTTTTTAGAGCACAAAACACCGTTTATTATTGCACTTGCCATTTTTCCGCAACCGATAAAACCGATATTTAACTTCATAATATTTAACCTTTTCCTTTCTTATTTGTTGACTAATTAGTTTTTTTACTATAACATCTTTATTATACGACAATAAATAGTAAAAGGAAATAAAAAAATGAGACGTACACTAGAAGGAACTAAAAGAAAAAGACAAAACGTAAGCGGATTCAGAGCAAGAATGTCAACTCCGGGCGGTAGAGAAGTTATCAACAGACGTAGAGCTCGTGGTCGTCATAAAGTTGCTATCACTGCTAAAAACCGTGCTTAATTTGTGTTTGAGCGTGCTATTTTGTAGCAAACCAGCGATTGCACATATTATTTGAGGTGACAATGTTACCAAAACAGTACAGGTTAAAAAAACGTTCGGCTTTCAAAGCCACTTATAAAGTTAAGAACTCCACCCATTCGGGCGGAGTAACTTTGTTTGCGGGGAGAAAAAAAACAGAAGAAATACCGACAAAAGTCGGTTTTGTTGTTAGCAAAAAGGTTCACAAAAGAGCAGTCAGAAGAAATCGCCTAAAACGCCTTATGCGTGAGAGTTACAGACTTTTATTAAAAGACAATCAACTCGGAACATCACAACAGCATTTATCTTTAATTTTTGTAGGTTCAACAAGAGCATTAAACAAAGATTTTAACTATATCAAAGGGCATATAAAAAAACTTTTGGAAAGGGTTTAAATGCTTGAAGGAGTTTATGTTGAAAATATAATGATGCACTCGGAAACCCGTGCATATCCGCAAGCTCCACAAGAAACCTCAGGGCTTTTATTCGGTACGGATTCGGTTTACAAATACGGATTGCGGGAATCGTCTTATCCGACTTTATCCATTGTTGATGAAATTACGGACGGAATGGGGCATGTAATCCCCGCAGGACATTACGAACTTGCACTGACAGATGAAAAAGATTTTTTGATATTAATTCAATCAAAAATTGCGATTGCATTAATCCCCGTGATTAGCGTTGAAATAGACACCTCAGAAGAAACACAGGTTCACGACAACAAATCGCTGAAAAAACAAAAAAAAGAAGAAAAAGAAATTGCAAAAACAAATAAAAAACGTGCAAAAGAAGGCATGCCACCCGTTAATCCCGACCAAGATATTTATCAGGAAGCCTCAATGGAATATGTAAATAACGAAGAAAAAGGCGGCTATTATCTGATTCGATACGAACGTGGGGACGTCAAAGCTTGGGGAGCAATAAAGGGGTAAAAATAACTTACTCCTCTTGGGGAATACAAAAACTTAACTTGTTTGAAAGAATATGATATAAGTTTAGATAAAGGAGAGAAAAATGAATAAGAAGTCACTTTTTACAATTTTAGCAATATTGATTTTGCCCGTACTTGCGTTTTTCGGAATTACCAAAAGTAAAAGTACGTCTGATATCGCATTAGCAAGCGGGAAACCGCAAATTATCAAATTTTCTTCTACAATGTGTTCTGAATGTAAAGAGGTTGAAAAAGTATTCAAAGAACTTATGCCGCAATATGAAGATAAGGTTATTTATACCGAAATTATCGTAGATAGTCGTGATGACATGAAAAATAAACTTATCAAAAAATATAATGTTCAAATGGTTCCGACAATTATCATGTTAAATTCTGACGGAACACAAGCCTCAAGAATTGAATCTGCATTACCGAAAGAACAAATGGAACAATACATCAAGGAGCTCCGCTAATGGAAAACATTACAGAACTTTTTAACTCACAAACAAGCATATATATATTATTCGGAGCGGCATTTTTAGGAGGGTTAATTTCGTCAATTTCTCCCTGCTCATTATCAATGTTACCGCTAATTATCGGTTACGTTGGCGGATATTCAAAAGAAAATCCGTTAAAAACCTTGTTGCAAATGATTATATTTGTAATCGGCAGCGGCATTGTTTTCGCAGTAATTGGTGGAATTTGTGCGTTTACTGGTAAACTATTTGTCGGGAACCCTTATTTTACGCTAATTGTAGCCTCAATTATTTTGATAATGGGGTTAAAAATTCTTGATGTGATTGATTTTGAATTACCTGTCATCATAAAAGAAATTCCGCAAAACAATTTTAATAATGAAATCCTGTACCCGTTACTGTTGGGTGCGGTTTTCGCTCTAATCGGAACACCTTGTTCCACACCAATTTTGGCGAGCATAATGGGGTTTGCGTCAATTTCCGCCAAAGTCAGCCAAGCAGTCATCATGTTATTTTTATTTTCAATAGGAGAAGGCTTAATTCTAATCATTGCGGGCTTTTTGACGTCTAAACTCAAAACAGGCAAAAACGTTTATAAAGTTTCCGAAGGAATTTTAAAATTCAGCGGAGCTCTTCTTGTCCTCGTTGCATTATATATTTTTTATAAGATTTTCAGCGGTGTTATTGTAAATTAACCGTTAATATTGTAAAATATAGCATATAGGATATGTAAAGGAGCAGGCAGGATATGAAAATTATAGAAGGACATCTTACAACAACGGAAAGCGACAGATTTTGTATAATTCTTTCAAGATTTAACGATTTTATCGGATCTAAATTATTGGCAGGTGCGATTGACGAATTGGAAAGACACGGGCTAAATCCTGATAATATTGATGTTGTAAAGGTTCCTGGAGCGTTTGAAATTCCGATTACAGCCTTAAAATATGCCAAAACAGGTAAATATAATGCAATTATTACTTTGGGTGCGGTTATAAAAGGTTCAACCCCTCACTTTGACTACGTTTCAGCGGAAGTTTCAAAAGGTGTTGCACAAGTAAGCCTTCAAACCCAAGTTCCCGTAATTTTCGGAGTTTTGACAACCGATAATATAGAACAGGCAATCGAAAGAGCAGGAACAAAAGCAGGTAACAAAGGTTCTGATGCGGCAAGAACCGCTATTGAGATGTCTAATTTGATGAAATTATAATAAATTTCACTCGAAAATAATACGACAAATTTGGTAGTGTTTATATAAAAGGTAAAGGAGTTAGGTATGACAGAAGCAATCACAGAGTACAGAAACGAAAACACAAAAGACATCGACTTATTATCTACGATTGACATGGTTCGCAAAATGAACGAAGAAGACCAAATCGTGGCTCAAGTAGTTGCTGACGAAGCACCAAACATTGCAACCGCTATTGATACCATTGCAAAAGCATTTTTAAAAGGCGGAAAATTGTTCTATTTTGGAGCCGGAACTTCAGGCAGACTTGGTATTCTTGATGCTTCGGAATGCCCACCGACCTTTAGCGTTGACAGAACTATGGTTCAAGGTATTATCGCAGGCGGTGCCGGTGCGTTATTGACCGCTGTTGAAGGTGCTGAGGATAACTTTGAAGCAGGCAAAAAAGATGCCGAAGTTTTGACGGGAAAAGACGTTTGCGTAGTAATTTCTGCAAGCGGAAATCCTAAATATTTGTTAGGCGTTCTTGAAAAAGCGGACGAAATCGGTTGTGCAACAATCGCAGTAACTTGTAACTCACAAGGTCGAATTGCACAAGAAGCAGGTCATGTAATCTGTGCGGAAGTCGGACCTGAAGTTATCACGGGTTCAAGCAGATTGAAAGCCGGAACAGCACAAAAAATGATTTTGAACATGCTTTCAACAGGTTCTATGATAAAAATTGGAAAAACTTACGAAAACTTTATGATAGACTTGAAAGCATCTAACGAAAAACTAAAAGACAGAGCCATCAGGATAGTTTCACAAATCGCAGAAGTTAATTGCAGTGAAGCCCTTGCAAACTTACTAAAATGCAACTGGGAAATCAAAACCGCAATTATTATGATAAAAATGAAATTAGACACTGACACGGCAAGATTGGAATTAAAAAAGCACGGCGGAGTTCTTCGCAAACTAATCAGAGCAGAAGAAGTCACAGCCTAGGAGGATAAAAAGATAATGAAATTAACAGTTCTTGGAGCAGGATGTTGGGGGTTAACTTTAGCGTGGTTGTTAACCGATAATTTTGAAAACGTGACTGTATGGGGCAGAGAACAGGATTTATCACAAGATTTGCTTGAAAATAAACACTGTTCAAAGCCGCTTGAGGTTCAACTTGCAGACAAAATCGAAATAACTTCAAACATGAGTAAAGCGATTGAAGGTGCGGATATTATCTTGTCGGTTATTGTAACCTCAGGAACTCGTGATGTTTGTGAACACTTAAAATCAGCAGGGATAAAAAATGACCAAATCTTGGTCAATGCTTCCAAAGGTATCGAACTTCCATCCTTGATGAGAATGTCAGAAGTTATAAAAGACGTTTTGCCTAACCAAAGACTTGCAATTTTGTCAGGTCCGACCTTGGCAAAAGAAGTGCTGCAAGGAAAACCGACTGCAGCGTGTATTGCTTGTGAGGACTTGGAAACTGCTAAATTTGTACAACAGGCTCTAAATGTTCCGAGCAAATTCAGACTTTACACAAACACTGACGTTATCGGTGTTGAACTTGGCGGAAGTTTGAAAAACGTAATTGCGATTGCTTCAGGCTTTGCTCACACAATGGGTTTGGGCGATAATTGCTCCGGTTCACTTTTAACTCGAGGAATGGCTGAAATCGTGCGTGTTAGTATTCAGTTAGGGGCAAACCCTTCAACCTTGA
>SFZC01000261.1 GCA_004558955.1 bacterium
CGTATCATTAGAAGGTTATGCTATTGAGACATTTAATAGGATTATTAAGTTTTAGAGAAAAAGAAGGACGATGCTGTGCATCGCCCTTAATTCATAATATCTGGATTATCTTCAACAATTTTGTCAATTATGTTTTGATTGGTTTTAAATGGAACGGCATATCCTTCTAATGATACAGCTTTGTCAAAAAGAGAAGGTGAGTCTTCATTTACATAGATTTTTGCTTTTCCTTTTCCGTTTTTAGCTTCTTGTATTAAGTTTGAAACAGGTGAGTTTCCGTCAAATGCCATTACTACTGAGTTCCTTCTTTCAAATATTTCGTAGTTAAAGCTTTTGTAAATTCCCATTTCATCGCTTTCTATTGATATACGTATTCCGTCAATGTTTTCTTTTTGCAAGTTGTCTGAATCTGATTCAGATATTGTCTTTGGAACAATTGCGTTTATTTCAAATTTTTTGTTTAATTTGTCGTTTAGTTCAACTATTTCTTTTTCATATCCTTGCATTTTGTGTCCAACTACGAAGTAGGCTTTGTCTGAATTTACTTTTGTTAATAGTTCTTTTAGTAATTTTTTTCCTTCTGGTGTTACTTCAGTTTTTCTGCCTTTTTTATTAAAACTTCCTCCTGCAATGATGATTGGAACTTTGTCTGTTGGAAGTTGTTTTACTTTTTGTCTGAAAATGCTTTCTGTTTCTAAGTTTGTGTTTATTCTCATTTCTGCTGTGTTTAGTTTGCCTTTTTCATGGTTTTCTTTTTCAAGTTCTGTTAGGGCTTCTGTGATTGTTCTACCGTTAAGGAATTCTTTGAATTTCTTTGATTTTGTTTCAAAGTATTTATTGCTTCTTGCAATTACTTCGTCTTCAACTTTTCTCATTTTTTCAAAGTCTTTGTCGTCAAGGTGAAGTAGGTTTTGTAATGCAAGTTGCTCATCGATGGTATCAATTCCATAGAATCCGCATCCATCAGTTCCTTGAACGCATTTTACATCTGCTTCTAGGTATTTTTTTAGTGGGTGGATGTTAAGGTTTGTTAAGTTGTTTAGTCTTACATTTGAACCTAATTGGAATTCTAATATAATGTTGTTTTTCTTTAATTTTTTTAATAGTTGTTTTCCAAGTGGAGAAGATAGGTCTTCTGTGTATAGTCCATGTCCTAGTCTAACTTTTGGCATTGGTTGACCTGGATTTAGTGAGTCTTCAACGCATTGTATTGATTTTGATACATTGTCTCTAAGACTATCATTTTCTCCTGCGTGTATTCTTATTGTGAAGTCTGGATCTACGTCATTAACGTAGTCTACTAATTCTTTTATTGCTGGTTTTAAATCTGTTACATCATTTATTTCTTCGCCTATGAAGTCGCTTCCAACTACATAAGGACTGTGGCTTATTGTTTTTAATACGTCTAAGTTTGAACGTAGGTAGTTACCAGATACGATTTGATCTTGGATTATTGTAAGTGGAATACGTCTTAAACCTACTAAAAATCTTAGTTTTACGCCTGTTTCTTTTTCTATGTAAGGTAGAATGTAGTGTAATTCTTCAATTAATTTTATTGCTGGTCCGTTTGCTTTTGCTAAATCAGTATCTGTTATTTCAACATATTCTATTTTTTGTTTTTGATATTCTCTAGCAATCCATAGTAATTTATCTTGACGTAGTGAAATGTTTTCAAGTACGTAGTTGTCTTGGTCTGCAAGCATTTTATTTAATATTCTTTTTATGTCTTGTTCTGGTATTTTGTCAATTTTGTTTTGATCTAATTTGATTTTTTGGTTTGCCTCTACGCCTTTGCAGAATACGTATCTGTAAATATATAGTTTTTCTAAATTAGTGAATACTGCTTGACCATCTTTTAATAATGCTAAGCTTATTCTAATTTTTGAAATGTTGTATGCAGCATTTTCAAGGTTGTCTCTGAACAATTACGAAAATATTAAGAAAGGGGCAGAAAATATGGGGTATAATAGTGAAATGATGTGCAGAAGCGCGAATATGGAGTTGGAAGACATCAACCGCGAGCGGGAGATGAGCGGCTGGAATCAATACGTGGGGGAAGAGGAGGAGCCGGAGGGAGACAGCGGAAGAGCACAGGAAATGTGGAT
>SFZC01000010.1 GCA_004558955.1 bacterium
AGGTTTACCAAGACGTCATTCCGGCCTACGAGCCGGAATCTGTTTATTTTGCAGTTATTGAACGATGTTATTTTAAATCTCAGGCGATGCCGTGACTTACATTGGGCGGAGTAGTTTGGGAGTTTTTTCACAAACTCAACGATATTACAAAATTTTAAATTGAATTAGAAGTGTCTGAAACCATTGCTATAATTCCCGTACTGTATGGTATGGTGTGGCGGAGCAAATATTAGCTTTCAACTATTTTTATATAGGGGTAAGGAAAAAGAAACAAAAGAAAGGGAAAATGTTATGAGTTTATTAAAATCTATTTTCAAGTCAAAAATTGTTGAAGAAGGTATTGAAAAAATTGTTCAGTATGGAAAAAGAACCTTGGCGGTTATGAAACCTGAAGTTTCGGAATGGGCTGTATATAATGGTGGAACAACCGTGCCTAAAAGTATGATGGGCTATTATGAAAAAGCAGGCTGGAAACCTATTTCTACGTTTACAAAAACCAGTAAAGGAGTTTTAATCAAAAATGGAAATACGACTGAAAAATTAATTATTACCAAAACAAATCCGCTAACAGGAATAAAAGAACCTAGAGGCAAAATGGTTACCCATCAAATTTATGACGGAGATGTAGTGCGTAAAGTTGCTACACTTGATGCTACCGGATATGGTAAACCTACATTTAGGAGTCAAATATTTAATTAAATAGTGAAATGTTTAAAATAATTTTTTTCCAATGAAAGAGGTGACGACATTCTGTCGTCACCTCTTTCCCATAAATCTAACCTAAACCAACCTTATCTCAGGCTATCTGGAACAGCCATTGGAATCGGTGCTTTACTTGTTGATGAGGCCGAAGGTAATGGTGCTTGTGTTGTTTTTGGAGTTGTTACCGGTTTGTTTTCCTTAACCTCGTTTGTCATTTCCTTTTGAACCTGTTGCAAAGTTTTAATTTTTTGAGTTACAGGTGTTGAAGGTGTTGGAGTTTGCGGTTCTTTTGTACTGTTTTCTGTTGGAGTATTATTGTTTCCTTCGGTTTGAGTACCTGTCGGAACTACTGATTTACCATCGTTTGTCGGGTTTTCATCATCTGCAATAACTTTTGCTTTGCCAAATCCTAAATAGTAATTGTCCAATTTGATTTCAGGATAATCAAAATCTCTCGGTTCAAGGTCTTTACTTGCTGCAAGCATTACGTCTTTCCAAATTCTTGCAGGAACTGTACCACCTGTCAAACCTCGCATTTGCTTGTTGTTATCGTCACCGACCCAAACGCCCGTAACAATATCAGGGGTATAGCCTACAAAATAAGCATCTCTGTAATCGTCAGTTGTACCTGTTTTTCCTGCTGCAGGACGTCCGATGTTTGCTGCCGTACCGGTACCTGACAAGATAACTGTTTTCATCATTGCAGTCATCTCAGCAGCGGTTTTAAGGCTGATTTTGTGCGACATTTTTGTTCTACCGGCACTGTACAAAACTCTGCCTCTTGAATCTTTAATCTTTTGGATTGCGTAAGGTTCAACGACAAATCCGCCGTTTGCGAACGCTCCGTATGCTCTGACAAATTCGTACAATTTCACGCCGTTAGAACCCAAAGAAATTGTGTAGTCGTATTCAAGCGGAGTTGTAATTCCGAGAACTTTTGCCAACTGTCTGACCGAATTTACGCCGACTTCTTGGATAATTCTTGCGGCACAAACGTTTGATGATACCATTAACGCTTTATATATCGGAATTTTTCCTCTGTATTTCGGGCTGTAGTTGTGCGGTGACCAATTTCCTATTGTAATCGGGCTATCATCGACCAAATCGTTTGGGGTCAACCCTTTTTCCATTGCGACTGCATAAACAATCGGTTTAAATGCTGAACCTGGTGGTCTTACGGATTGTGTAACCCTGTCATATTGTGATTCTGCATAATTTTTCCCGCCCGCAAAAACTAAAATTCTGCCGTCTAACGGGCTAAATGAGAAAACTGCCGCTTGTTGAGAAGGGTTGTTCAAACCCCATGCTCTCATGTTTTTCAGGATTGCTTCGTTAGCCGCTGTTTGTGCTTTTGAGTCTAACGTTGTAATAACTTGATATCCGCCGTGAATAATATCGGTTTCATCAAATCCGAGTTTTTCCATTTCTTTCATTACATAATCGCTGAAATACGGAGCCTTGTTTGTTGTGTAAATTGTCGGAACGGTACCCAAACGAACTCCGTCTTTGATTGCTTTGTTATATTCGTCTTCTGTTATGTATTTCATAGTCAGCATTCTTTTAAGAACCTGATTACGTCTTTGCATTGCCAAATCTTTGTTGTTATAAGGGTTATAAACCGATGGTGCTTGTGGTAAGCCTGCAATCAGTGCCAATTCTGATAGTGATAATTGGCTTAGTTTTTTGTTGAAATAAATCTTTGAGGCTGCTGAAACGCCATAAGCACCTGAGCCGAGATATACGTTGTTTAAATACATTTCCAAGATTTGGTCTTTGGAAATAGTTTTTTCAATTCTTGCCGCAATTTCTATTTCTTTGATTTTTCTTGACATTGTTCTTTCGTTCGACAAGAACAAAATACGGGCAAGCTGTTGAGTTAGGGTACTTGCACCTTGCACGGTGTGGCGAGCCAAAACGTTTTGAAGTGAAGACCTTGCGATACCTAAAATATCGTATCCGTTATGATTGTAGAAGTTTTTGTCTTCTGTTGCGATAAGTGCTTTTTTCAGTTGTTCGGGAACGTCTTTTAACTCAACTTTGTCATAAGTGTATGCCGTGAAAGTCTTGATTACTTCACCGTCAGCAGAATAGAATTTTGTGACAATGTTTGGTTTGAAATCTTCAAGATTTTCAATAGGCGGCAAGGACGATAAATACAAACTGAAAGCAACAAATCCTGATAAAAATAATGCTGTTGCAATCAGAACAAACATTTTTAAGTTATTAAAAAACTTGTTTGCAGGTCGTTTTTTGACCGAAATATTTTCACGAGCAATTTCTTTTGAGGCTCTTTGTCTTTTATATCTTTCATAAGAACTGGACATTTAATTACACTCTCCCTATCATAACAGACCATTATATTATATCATCTTAAAATATATATCAAGTTGTTAAGATAGAATAAGCGGGCATTAGTCAAATTCTTTACAAATATCTTTACAATGACTTTAAATATTAATATGTTCAAGTTATACTTAAACGGTTGACAAAAAAGCGGAGATGAAAAATGTATAATGTAGCGATTATTGGTGCAGGTCCTGCCGGAATTTTTGCGGCTTTGGAAATTATGAAATTGAAACCTGATTGGAAAGTTGTTCTAATCGAGAAAGGACAAAGAATTGAAAAAAGAAAATGTCCGATTAGAGAAGGCTCTCCAAAATGTGTGAACTGTCGCAGATGTGGTTTGCTTTGCGGTTGGGGCGGAGCAGGTGCGTTTTCTGACGGTAAATTAACCCTTACCCCTGACGTTGGCGGTCACTTGGTTGACTATATGACAAGAAAACAAGCCGAAGATTTAATTGATTACGCAGATAAATTATATTTGAAATACGGTGCAACCGAAGAAGTTTTCGGTACCGATATGAAAGTTTTTGAAGAAATTGAGCATCAAGCGGTTTTAGCCGAATTGAAACTTGTTCATTCCCCAGTAAGACACTTGGGTACCGAAAGAAGTTTAGATGTTCTTAAAAATATGCAAGATTATCTTGATGACAGAATCGAGATTTTGAATAATGTTTCTGCTCAATCTTTGATTGTTGAGTGTGAACAGGTTAAAGGTATTAAACTTGATAACGGTGATGTAATTTCTGCCGAATATACAATTATTGCTCCGGGTAGAGAAGGTGCTGATTGGTTAACTCAAGAATTTGCTCAACACAAAATCGGTATGGTTAATAATGCTGTTGATGTGGGTGTTCGTGTTGAACTTCCAGCCCCTGTGTTTGAACCTTTGACTTCAAAATTGTACGAATCAAAATTGATTTATCATTCTCCGACATTTGGTGATGAAGTCAGAACTTTCTGTATGAACCCGAATGGCGAAGTTGTACAGGAAAATTACAACGGTATTGCAACCGTAAACGGTCACAGTTATGCAAATTACAAAACTCCTAACACAAACTTTGCTTTGTTGGTTAGTGAAAAATTCACAGAACCGTTCAAAGAACCTATCCAATACGGTCAACATATCGCAAGACTTGCTAATATGTTAGGTGGCGGAATTTTGGTTCAAAGATTTGGAGATTTGCTTGACGGCAGACGTTCAACTCCTGAAAGAATTAATTCAAGCGTAATTACACCAACCTTGACTTGTGCTGTTCCAGGGGATTTGAGTCTTGTAATTCCTTACAGACAAATGACAAGTATTATCGAAATGTTGCAGGCTTTGGACAAAATTGCTCCGGGTACGGCTTCAAGATACACGTTATTGTATGGTATTGAGGTTAAATTCTATTCCGCAAGAGTAAAATTAACTCAAGAACTTGAAACAGAAGGTGTTAAAAACTTGTTCACAATCGGTGACGGGGCAGGTGTAACAAGAGGACTTCTTCAAGCCTCTGCATCAGGTGTTTACGTTGCAAGAACAATTTGTGAAAGATAAACTTCTGTTACATATTTACATATTAAAGAAGGAACGATTTATTCGTTCCTTTTTTGTACTATATTTTATGAATTTTGGTCCAATTTTGGGAATTGGGGAAGTTGAATTTAGATTTTCCCCAAAAATTTTAAAAATTTATAAACTAAAATGGTTGTTTCTTTGTCTTTTTGAAGTTTTTGGATAAGTGAATTTAAAATTTCTTCAAAGTTTTCTAAATTGTTGAATTGGAACATTTCGGCAATTTCAACATTTAGAACGTTTGCCAATTTGACAAGGTTTTCAGGTTTCGGGAAGGAAAATCCATTTTCAATGCGTGAGTAATTTTCGGGTTGAATCCCGATACTTTCAGAAATTTTTTCTTGTGTTAATCCGCTTTTTATGCGTAATTCTTTTAATCGTGTTCCGAAATTCTTTTTAATATCCATACTTTAATTTAACCTTTATTTATTTTTAATATTAAGTATGTATTACGTCATGTTTATGGTTGTGTTGCATTAAGTTTTATGATGTGATACAATATAAACAGGTAAAAATATTGACGTGCGACATAGGAGAAAATATGGAATTAAAGAATTTGAAAACAAAAGCCTTTACGTTGGCAGAGGTTTTGGTAACTTTGGGGATAATCGGTGTGGTTGCGGCTTTAACCCTGCCTACTATAATGACAAATTACCAAAAACGAAATACAGAAGCCCATTTAAAGCATTTTTATTCTCTTATGCGACAAGGTATTGAAATGACCGCAAACGATCCTGAAGCCGATTGCGAAATTAAACAAGATTATATAAAAACTCCTGACGGATATCATACTTGGTGGGATAAATGTTTAGGACGAGAATTGAAAACTTCCGACAAAAAGAAATATTCATCGTCGGGCATTGAACACTTGGTTGTCTTGGCTGACGGGAGTGCGTTTGTCGGATATGTTGCGGGAACGAATACTGTTTATTTTATGTACTGTACTTCACCTGACAAATGTGGTGCTGAACGTTATGACGGTAGAACTTCATTTTTGTTTACGTTGGTATATACTGCTAATTCGGGCATGCAGTTTTATACGGGGCAAGGTGCTTATACGGGCGTTTCAAGAGAACAATTACTTACGGATTGCCGTAGCGGATTGAAAAATGAAGAGGATGCTGGAATAAACATGACAAGCAAACGTCATGCTTGTGCCGCACTAATTCAGCGTGACGGTTGGAGAATTGCTCCCGATTACCCTTGGCAATACACAGCAAGAGAAAAAAAGTAAGGTAATTTGCCTTCGTCAAAATTTTCAAAGTTTTCAGAAGTACAAAAAGGTGGGAATCACTCCGTTTTTCCCACCCTACAAGGGCTTAGTAGAATTACTCAATCGTCAGAACTCTGTCAAGGCAAGCTTTTGGTGAATATTGCCATTCTCTAAAGGTTATACGTTTTACCTTAAATCCGCAACGTTCCAAAATCGCTTGTTTTTTCATATTGCTTAAGTGGTGAAGTTTTTTAGTGTCTTCAACTCCGTCAATTTCAATGATAAACTTATCATCAACGACCAAATCTGCACTCAAACCTGCGATTTCTACACCCGCACAAACCTTATGACCAAGTTTTCTGATTTCTTCCGCCACTGTTTTTTCAAGTGAATTTTTATAGATATTTTCGTCAAAACCCTCTTCTTGCATAGATTTTTTGCGGTCTTTATACTGTTGCAAGTAAGAAACGTAATGTCTGAAATGTCCGTCAGGCATGGTTTCCAAGTCGTGTGAAACAAAGTTTATACATTTGTTTTTTGCTCTTGTGATTGCAACATTGAACAAATTAGGTTTTTGCAAGAAGGTTATGCTTTGCGGGAAGGAATTGTTCGCAAATGTCCAGGACATAAGGATAATATCCCTTTCATCTCCCTGAAAAGTATGTGCCGTACCGATTTCAATTTGATGTTTCTTTATCATATATTCAGACAAAACTTTTGGTACGGAAATTTTCAATTGTTCCACCTGAGCTCTAAACGGTGAAATTATACCGATAGTAACAGGTTTTTCAGGGTTGTTTTTCTCATCCTCTAAGACAATTTCGTGCAAAGTTTTTACAAGCACTTCAATTTCAGGTAAATTCCTTGTAACATCTGAATCTACCTTGCCTTCAGGTACTTTAACGATATCAATGGCATTATCACTGCTTGTTTCTCTTCGCATAACACGAATTCTGTCGTTATAAAATTCTTTATTAGAAAAATTAATAATTGATGGCAAACTTCTGAAATGTTCATCAAGCATAACGGAATTCATTGAATAATAATCCGCCAAATCAAACATTGAATTTGTCCTAAATCTCCACATCAACTGGTATTTGTCAGGAATTCCGTATTGGCTCAGGAAGGATTGTTCCTTTGCTTTCTCTAGGAATGACAAGTGTGGTAATTGCTTGTCGTCACCGACAACTACGGTCTTTTTCGCACGGTACATAATCGGGAAACAACTTGCGATATCGCATTGAGAAGCTTCATCTATAACCGCAACATCAAACATTCCCGGTTTTAGCGGTAAAGAATCCGATACGGCATAAGTCGTAACGCACCAGCAAGGAAACGCATCCAACAATGGTTTGAAATCTTCTTCTTCCATAATGTTGTCGGTTTTCTTACGACGTTTTTCAACGAGTGCAAGCGAGTGAACCTTAATTCTGCGAACTTTTTTTGCATCACGCAACAAAGATTTTAACGCTTCTCGTCTTGTTGATTTCAAGATATTTATTGCTAAAGTTCTTTGTTTTTTCTTTAATTGTCTGATTTGCTCCATCATAACGTGAAGATTTCCCGTTTTTTGAATGTCGGTTTCAATCTTGCGTAATTTCCATTTCTGAGTGACAAAATCAAGTTCGACTTTTAGCCTGTCCAAGTTTTCGGGTTCAACGTCAAAACTTCTTATGTCCAAAACTTTCTTTAGTTGTTTTAAATTTGACATATTGGCAAGTCCTGCGAAAAATCCTGATTTTTCCATATTGTCGGTTAATGATTTAATTACGTCATTGACGTTATCAATTTCGGATTTTTTTAACGGTCTTGAAATGTATTCCATATCACCGATTGTGGTGGTCATTTGCTGAATTTCGTCACGCAAATCATGCCATTCTTTTTCCATATTGATAATTTTTTCACATTTGCTTTCGGTTTCTCTCAGACAGTCCAAGTGTTGAACCATGTCTTTTGTATCTGCAAAAATGAAATCCTCAACGTCATCATCTAAGGCGAATTTTCCCGAAGTTAATTCCTGTAATTGCGTGCTTAGTTGTTTTTGGTAATTCATACGACCTGCACGAAGAGCCAAATACGGAGCACCCAAATTATTAAGTCTGTCCGCAACAACGTCAACCGCCTTGTCCATTCTTGAAGCGACAAGAACGGTTTTTCCGTTTGCTATCAGGTGAGCCACCAAGTTTACAATGGTTTGAGATTTACCTGTTCCGGGTGGTCCTTGAACGGCAATAAGTTTATTGTTTTCGACATTGCGAATAACTCGTTCCTGAGAATCACTCAAAGCAAGCGGAGTTATAGGATAAAATGGGGTGTCCGAGTTTTTCAACGGAAAAACTTTTTCAACGGATTGGGTGTATTCGTCATTGATTACGCTCAAAGTAGTTTCTCTGAATACTCCGCTCGGTTTTTCCGCAATCTGCATTAATTCGTGCAAAACCCCTGCGGTTACGGCAGGTCTTTTGGTTAAAATAATCGCACTGCTGTAGGTTACGGATAACTTTTTGATAGCTCCTGAGGAAGCTTTTTGTTTGTTGTCTTGAATTTCGTTATCAATAATTTCATCAAAATTATCACCATCTATTGTCACATCGTTGTAATTTTTTGAGGTTTCTTCTTTTGTGACATTATCCTCTACAAAACTGTCAGTTCCGTCTGTTGTGATTTCGATGTCAGGGATTAGTGATTTCACGGTTGTGAGGAAAATGTCCATTTTTTCTTTTGTAATCGGCAGGTCAGGCACTACGTCCAAAATTCCTTCCAAAAACAAATCCACTTCGTCATCGTCTTCGCCTTTTTTCAACAGTGCTGCTAAAGCACCCGTATTAAGCGATAATACATCGTCTTGCAAAATACAGTTTATATTAACGCCGTTACGTTCCAGTTTGCACGGAACATACAAAAGTGGGGTCAAAAATTCGTTAAATCTGCGACTTTTGCCGTTTTTCCCGACCAAAAACATGTAGCCGTAAATCAAATACTTATCTCTGGCACTAGAAACGCCTTGTAGCATTAATTCTGTCAAGTTTGGGTCAGAACCGTCAAGTTTTAAGTATTCCAAACCTTCTGTCAAAAGAGTTTCCTGCTCTTTTAGAAAAATCCATTTGTTATCTTTGTCACCTTTGAGGTTGCGGAAGGTGGAACTTTTTACTTCCTCTCTCACGCAATCATGCAAATATTGACTTAATTTCTTAATAAAACTGTTATTAAATGCCGAATTTAGGGCTTTTGTCGCTTCTTGTAACATTAAACTGACCTTCTTAAAAATTCATACATATTCCATTTTACACCATTTTACGCTAAAATCAACGTATGAACACAGTATCTTTACGAGATAAAAACTTGTTTTATATTGGCGGAGTTGTGCGAGATAAATTGCTCGGCAAAGATAGTTTTGACATAGATTTGACGTATTCCGGAAATGCCGTTGAGTTTGTCAAAAACTTGCCTGATGCTCAGATTTTGCAAATAAACGAGCCGTTTGGTACTGTTAAAATTAAGTTTGAAGGTGAAGAAATTGATATAGCCTCAACAAGAAGTGAAACTTACCCGCAAAAAGGTCATCTCCCCGTTGTCCAAAATATCGGTTGTTCGCTGAAAGAAGATATTTTGCGAAGAGATTTTACAATCAATGCAATGGCAATGTCAACGCTGGACGGTGAAATCATTGATTATGTAAACGGGCTTGAAGATATTAAAAATAAAAAACTGCGAATTTTGCATAGTGACAGTTTTATTGATGACCCAACAAGGATTTTGCGTGGGCTTAAGTTTGCGGTAAGGTTTGATTTTGAACTTGAGGAAGAAACAAAAAAATTACAAGAAGATTATTTGAATAATATTAATTATGATATGTCGTATAAAAGATTAAAAAAAGAACTTGCTGAAACTTTTAATCTTAATTCTTGGCGAGCGTTTGAAATTTTTACAAACGAAAAAATGTACACTCTCCTCGCACCGCAAGAATTTGAACTCCCAAAAATAAATCTTGAACCGATTATTTCAAAATATAATCCCGAAAATATTTGGATAATTTATGTCGGATTACTTGAAGATATTTCAAGTCTTCCGCTGACTAAGCAAGAAAAAAATATCGTTGAAAGTTATAATTATTTGAAAAATAAACATTTTGAAGATGATTTTTCTATATTTTCAGAATTAAACAACGCTCCATTAGAAGCGGTTATTATGCTTGCAACAAAGGATTACGATACTGTTAAAAAATATTTAACCGAGTTGAAAGATATAAAATTTTCGATTACGGGAAAAGATTTGATTACGCTCGGGCTAACCCCGTCACCAAAATTTCAGGAAATTTTCGATTACGTTCTAAAAGAAAAACTAAAAAATCCTGAACTTACCAAAGCACAGGAATTGGAATTGGTGAAGAATAAAATAAAGGTTATTTAATCCCGTAACTTGCTTTTATTTTCTTTAAATGTCCGTTGTGGTCTTCGATTTCAATAACATTATTTATCGCCATTAACAAATCTTCTGATTCAATTCCACGGCGTAAGGCAACTGCATAAGGTTCTCGTGAATATCTTTTCGGTAATAATACCAATTTTTTATCTCTCAATGCCATTCCTAAAAGAATTGTGTCATCGGAAACTATAGCCTCTGCTTTGCCTGATTTCAACAATTGTAATGCCCCAGGATATGTACGGCTTCCGATAATGTTCACGTCAGGAACCGCAAGTCTTATGCTTTTTTCGCTTGTTGAACCGAAAATTATAACAACGGTTTTGCCGCTCAAATCCTTCAAATTCTTTATCATACTGCCACGTTTGACCAAAATCGCTTGTCCTGCATAATGGTATGGAGTTGAAAACATAATCAATTCTTTTCTTTTTGGAGTGACGGACATTGTTGAAATCAGCATATCAACATCGCCCGAGTATAATTTCATAATTCTGTCAGATGAGGTTACGGGGACAAATTCGATTTTCTTTTCATCGCCCAAAAGTCCTCTTGCGATAAGTCTGCCCAAAGCCGGGTCATAACCTAAATATCTTCCTTTTTTATCTCTATAACCAAACGGATAAGTGTCAGTTTTTACTCCGACAATGACTTTATCTCGTTTTAAAATCGTATTCAAATCATTTGTATATGGAACAGCCTGTTTTTTGCCACAACCGCAACAAGTTATGACAACAAGCATTAATAATAAAACTATTTTTTTGAACATAATTTAATCCTTCATACTCCACTCAAAATCTTGTGCAAATCTGGCAATTTTACAAGTAGCACTTGCGTTCTTCGCCAGTTACGCCCGCATACAATTCGACAAATTGTTTAGCAGGACTTGCTTCAATTTTTTGGAGCAAAACTTCTTCAATTTGGAAAAATCCGACATCACCCGACATTTCAACGGTAATTCTGATAGGTTTTCTTTCGCCGTGTTTAATGCTGATTCTTTCGATTGCATGAGCTGAATATTTGTGAATATCACCGACTCTCGGGGTTGTATTGATTGACATCGGAATTCTTGCACGTCCTTTGGTCATGTCGCAACCGTCCGCAATTAACAAAATTCCCGCTTCGGTTGAGTGAATTTTTCGTGAACCCATGTGACCAATAATCGCTTCTGTCGCTACCGATTTTATTATTACTCGTCTGTGCAAATCGTCAGGATAAAGGTGCATTAAGGTTCTTTGCAATATCGGTTGGCACAAAAGAGCAGACATTTCCTCGTGTCCCTGACGACCTATTGCCATGCCCAAATCGTGCATCAAGCCCGCCAAAACAACTGCACACATACTGTCTTCAAATGTCCCCATTTCCTCTTGTTCTAATGAGGTTTTTATTTCAAAATCGTGTAAAATGTTCATCATTTTTATTGCGTTCCCGACTACCTGTCGCATGTGAACAGGTCCGTGGTCATTGTAGCCAAGTCGTCTGATTGACACATTATTTGCGTATTCCTGCATTTCTTGTAACTCTTCGTCCGCAAATAAATATTTTACCAGTTCTAAACATTGGGGGTGATTTTTTAATCGACCTTGAATTTTTGCTTCTGTTGCTAGCTCTTTTGCTGATTTCATTTTGCTAATCCATTCTATAATATAACGTCCTAGTTATATATTAACCCAATTTGAAGAAAAAAGTAACCCCTAAATTTAATCTGAGTGAAAGTTGTATGTTTGTAGGGGTGTGTTAATAGATTGTTACAAAGTGAACCAACGAACCTACGGTGAGTTGTGTGAGTCTGTATGCGTAGGCGAAGCCGAAGAAGAATAACAAGAAAATTAAATGCTCATTGCATTCGCATAAATTTTCTAAGTTTTCAGAATGACGAACCCTTTGGTAGGTTTACGAAGATGTCATTCCGGCCTACGAGCCGGAATCTGTTTGTATATGTGGTTTGAGCGAAAATTAAACAGCTTCGGAATAAATTTGTAATTCAAAATTGTAAACTCTTTAATATTTTCAAAATGCGGTTGTTTTAGTAAAATTAGTTTTCCATAACGAGATTGTTAAGTTTTGTAAAGTGTAAAAGCTACACTATATCAAGGGTTTCTGCCTTTTGAGAAATTAGATGAAAACATCTTATTGACATATATTTTTTGTTGTGTAATAATATAGGCATAAGATTTAAGTGTAGTCGAAACACTAAATATAAATAGTTCATTAACCCCAAAACATATAAACTCCTAAATAATAAACACTAAAAGAGACCATTAGGATGCAGAAAACGACCCACTCACAAATGAGTGGTTTTTTTTATGCCAAGTTTTATTTTGAAAATTTTTTACTAAATATTTCAAAACCCAATTCCTTATCTTTATCTATTCTCACAAAAACAAAACATTAAAAAATCAGCCACCTTACTAATGGCTGATTTTTTTCTTAGTTATATTATTTAGAATTTACGCTTTGACTTTTGATTTATCGGCAAGTTCGCTGTCTATTCTCAAAAATACAGGGTGGATTTCTTCTTTTGAAATCAATTTACCTGCTTTGATATTATTTGTTGTAATATTGTCAAGTTTCAAGGTTAAATCATAAGAAAGTTGGTTTGCCATATCTTGAGCAATATTCGGACAATACGGATAAATCAAAGAGGAAATTATACACATAATTTCCAAAACCGTTGCCAAAACCTGACCGCATTCTGTCATTTTTTCTTCTTTTGCAAGTGTCCAAGGTGCATTATCAGTTACAAATTTATTTGTAGCGTCAACAAGCGAGATAATAGTTTGTGCTGCTTCTTGAACTTCAAAATGATTGAAATGATTTTCTACAATTTTGATTGTGCCAAGTGAGGTTTTTAACAAGCTTTCTGCTTCTTTTGAACGGTTTGACAAGAATTCTTCTTTGATTTCACCGTCAAAATATTTAACAAGCATTGATAAACTTCTGTTTAACAGGTTGCCCATACTGTTTGCAAGATGTGCGTTAACTTTTTCTTTAAAATCTTGGTCTGAATAGTTGCCGTCACGTCCGCAAGGTGCTGAAGTTGCCATATAATATCTGAACGCATCAGGGGTTTTTAATTCAAAGTTTTCCAAAACGGAAGTCGGTGAAACCACGTTACCCAAAGATTTTGACATTTTTGTTTCGTCTATTGTTATCCAACCGTGAGCAAAAATATGTTTAGGTAGCGGTAATTCAAGTGCCATTAAAATACCAATCCAGTAAATACTGTGGAATTTCAAAATATCTTTACCGATAACGTGAACATCAACAGGCCAAAGTTTTTTGAATTGTTCTGAAGGGTTTTCGGTATCGTATCCGATTGCGGTAATGTAATTTGAAAGTGCGTCAATCCAAACATAAATTGATTGTTCATCATCATCTAAAACATCAATACCCCAACCTACATTGGCTTTGTTCCTTGAAACCGAGATGTCTTGGATATCTTCCAACTGGTTCAAAACTTCGTTTGCTCTAAAGGAAGGTACAATGAAATCAGGATTTTCTTTGATGTGTTTCATAATTGCATTTTTATATGCACTTAATTTAAAGAAATAATTTTCTTCTTTTACTACTTCCGGTTTTTTAAGGTGATCGGGACACAAGCCGTCTTCTGTCAAATCTTTAGGGTTTAAGAAACATTCGCAACCCGAACAGTAAAGTCCTTCGTATTCATGTTTATAAATGTCACCTTTTTCAACAAGCTTTTTGAAGATTTTTTGAACAACTCTTTCATGGTCTTCGTCAGTTGTTCTGATAAATCTGTTATAATTAATATCCAAAGCTTTCCAAGCATCTTTGAATTTTTGAGCATTTTCATCACAAAGTTCTTTCGGAGTTTTGCCTTGTGCTGCTGAGGTTTTTTGAATTTTTATACCGTGTTCATCGGTACCTGTCAACATAAACATGTTGTCGGTTCTTTGTGAATAATGTCTTGCAATAATGTCTGACAATATTTTTTCGTATGCGTGACCGATATGCGGAGCGCCGTTTACATAGTCAATCGCAGTAGTTAAATAAAATTTTTCCATTATATTATCCTCTTTAAATTATATTTATATTTCAAATTTTATCATAAAAAAGTAATAAAAAACATGTATTTTTTAGAGAAAAATTTGTGTCAAAATGTTTGTTTGTATTATCATTAGTAAGTACAGTTAATAAGTTAAATTAAGATTAAGGAGGGTAATAAAATTATGCCAAAAAAAACTATTACTGTTGACGGTAATTACGCTGCGGCACATGTTGCCTATGCGTTAAGTGAAGTATCAGCAATCTACCCTATCACACCTTCATCTACAATGGGTGAATGGATTGATGAATGGGCTTCACAACACAAACAAAATATTTGGGGCAAAGAAGTAAGAGTTGCTGAAATGCAATCTGAAGCAGGTGCAGCAGGTGCTGTTCACGGTGCTTTGGCAGCAGGTTCTTTAACTTCTACATATACTGCTTCACAAGGTTTATTGTTGATGATTCCTGTAATGCACAAAATTGCAGGTGAAATGTTGCCGACAGTATTCCATGTAGCAGCAAGAGCATTGGCTGCTCAATCATTAGCAATCTTTGGTGACCATACAGATGTAATGGGTTGCCGTAACACAGGTTTTGCAATGTTGGCAGCTAACTCTGTTCAAGAAGAAATGGATATGGCTTTAGTTGCACACTTGTCAACTTACAAAGCAAAAGTTCCGTTCTTGCAATTCTTTGACGGTTTCAGAACTTCTCACGAAATTCACAAAATCGAAGAAATCACTTATGATGAAATCGCATCATTAGTTGAACCAAAATACATTGAAGAATTCAGACAGAGAGCATTACGTCCTGAAGCTCCTATATGTAAAGTCGGTGCTCAAAATACAGACGTATATTTCCAAGGTCGTGAAACTGTTAACAAATACTATGATGCAGTTCCTGACATTGTTCAAGAATATATGGACAAAGTTGCAAAAATTACAGGTCGTCAATATCATCCGTTCGATTATGTTGGTGCTCCTGATGCAACAGACGTAATCGTTGCAATCGGTTCAGGTTGTGAAACAATCGAAGAAACAATCGAATACTTGAATGCTAACCGTGGTACTAAATACGGTTTGGTTAAAGTTAGATTGTACAGACCGTTTGATGTTAAAAGATTTAACGCTGCATTGCCAAAATCAACCGAAAGAATCGTTGTTCTTGACAGAACAAAAGAACCGGGTTCTATTGGTGAACCTTTATATTTGGATGTTGTTGCAGCACTTGAAAACAAAGATATCAGAGTTATCGGCGGACGTTACGGTTTATCTTCAAAAGAATTTACTCCGTCAATGGTTCTTGCAATTTACAAACACTCTGAAAACAAAGGTTTCCACGGATTTACAGTTGGTATTGAAGATGACGTAACTCACAAATCTTTGAAAGTTGAAGAACACATCGTTACAGAACCTGAAGGTACTACAAACTGTATGTTCTGGGGCTTGGGTTCAGACGGTACCGTTGGTGCTAACAAAAACTCAATCAAAATTATCGGTCAATACACTGATAAAGATGCTCAAGCATACTTTGCTTATGACTCTAAAAAATCTTTCGGTGTAACCGTTTCTCACTTGAGATTTGGCGACAAACCGATTAAATCAACTTATTTGATTACCGCACCTGATTTCGTTTCATGTTCTGCACACGCATATATTGGCAGATATGATTTGTTAAAAGGTATTAAAGAAGGCGGTACATTCTTATTAAATTCACCATACTCAGCAGATGAAGCATTTGCTCATTTGACAAGAGATATGCAAAAAACAATCATTGATAAGAAAATCAAATTCTACAATGTTGATGCTGAATCTCTAATCAAACAACAACCGGGATTGAGAGGTAAAGGTGCTAACACTGTTATGATGGTTGCATACTTCAAAGTTTCAGGAATTATTCCGTTTGAACAAGCTTATGAAGGCATGAGAGCAATGACAACTAAGACCTTCAAGAAAAAAGGTGATGACGTTGTTAACATGAACCTTGCTTTGATTGATGCAGCAGTTGATGCTTGTCAAGAAGTTAAAATTCCTGCATCATTAGACGGCGTTGGTTGTGTAGATGATGTAAAACTTATTCCTGATAACGCAAGTGATTTTGCTAAGAAGATTATTGAGCCTTCTATGCGTCAAAAAGGTGATGACATTCCTGTTTCTGCTATGAGTGTTGACGGTGTTATCCCTACAGGTACTGCTTGCTTAGAAAAACGTGGTATTGCTCCTCGTGTTCCTCATTGGAATTCTCAAAATTGTATTCAATGCGGAATTTGTGCTTCAGCATGTCCTCATGCAGCAATCAGAACTAAATTGGTTGAAGCTGAAAATATGAAAGATGCTCCTGCTTCTTTCAACACTATTGACGCAAGACCAAACGCTAACGGCGAAAAATTCAAAGTTCAAGTATATTGCAACGATTGTACGGGTTGTGGTGTATGTTTGGATCAATGTCCTGCTAACAAAAACCCTGAAAAACAAGCACTTACTTGGTCTTCAATCGAAAAAGAAGTTGAAGATTGTCAACTTGAAAACGAAAAATTCTTTGATGAATTGCCTGACAACGTAATGGGTAAAAACACAACCAAAACTATCAAAGGTGCTATGTTGAGAAAACCTTTATTTGAATTCTCAGGTGCTTGTGCAGGTTGTGGTGAAACTCCTTATGTAAAACTTGTTTCACAATTATTCGGTGAAAACGCAATCGTAGCAAACGCTACAGGTTGTTCATCAATTTACTCCGGTACATTCCCGACAATCCCATACACTACTAACAAAGACGGTAGAGGTCCGGCCTGGGCTAACTCATTGTTTGAAGACAACGCTGAATTTGGTTATGGTATGAGATTGGCTGTTGACCAAAACAGAGATACTTTAAAAACTTATGTTGAAAAAATCTTGGCTAATGACGAAGCTCCTGCTGAATTGAAGGAAGCTTTGGAAGGTGCTATGGCTCACTTTGATAATTCAAAAACTGAAGAAGCTATCGCTGCTCAAAACAAGGCTAAAGAAGTTATCAACAAATACGCAGAAAAATCTGATTGTCCTACACTTGCAAAAGTGAAAGAACTTGAAGATTACTTTACTGATAAATCTGTATGGATTATTGGTGGTGATGGTTGGGCTAACGATATCGGTTATGGCGGTATTGACCACGTTCTTGCTCAAAACAAAAACGTTAACGTTCTTGTTCTTGATACAGAAGTTTACTCTAACACAGGTGGTCAAGCTTCTAAATCAACTCCAACCGGTGCAGTTGCTAAATTCGCTACAGGCGGTAAGAAAACTTACAAGAAAAACATGGGCTTGATGAGTATGTCTTACGGTTACGTTTATGTAGCATCAGTAGCATTGGGTGCTGATAGAAATCAAACTCTAAAAGCCTTCCAAGAAGCTGAAGCTTATAACGGGCCGTCAATCATCTTCGCTTATGCTCCTTGTATCGCTCACGGTATCGATATGAGTAAAACTCAAACCGAACAAAAACGTGCAGTTGAAGCCGGTTACTTCCCGCTTTACAGATACAATCCTCAAAATGAACAACCGTTCACTTGGGATGCGAAAGATCCTAGCGGTAACTACCAAGACTTTATCAGATCAGAAGGTCGTTATAAATCATTGATGAAGACTAATCCTGATGCTGCTGAAGCTCTTTATACTCAAGCAGAAAAAGATGCCGCAACTCGTATGTCTGTATTCAAGGCAGTTGGTGAATTGTTGAAATAACTTTTGACCAAAAAAAGTTAAAATCCCGTCAAATTTTGGCGGGATTTTTTCTTTGTAATTTCTTGTATATAGCCATTGGAACGAGAATTTAGTTTTCTGATTTATGTAAAAATTTGAATATTAAATTTTATGCTATAATAATTTTATGAAAAAGTTTATACTATCTTTAATTATATTATTGTTAGGATTGTGTGCAGTGCCTGTATTGGCGGATGATTTGGACGAGGATTATCTTGATATTTCGGCAAATTATTGTGTCATGGGTGACTATGAATCCGCAATGATTTATTTGGACAAAATTATTGAAAGAAATCCGAATAACAAAGAGGCTCAAGACTTGAAAAGAGGTTTGCAACACGTTATAAATCAGGATAAAAAATCTTTTGTAACCGGTGTAAATCCTGATATCAAGGCGGCAATGGAGTATAAGCAGGTTGGTGATGAACGCAACGAGTATGAAACCTTGTTAAAAGGTACTAAAGCGAATAATGCATATTTGGCGTTTTATTATCTCGGGAATTACTATAGAGAAAAAAATGAGTATATGAAAGCTTTAGATGCTTATAACAGTTCTGTTTCGGCAAAACCTGATTTTGCTCAGGCATATTTGTCAACGGCGATTACGTTGTTTGATGTCGGGCGTTATGAAGCGGTAATCAATCCGATTGATAAGTATTTGACCTTTGATTCAAAAGATGATTTGGCTTATGCGATTAAATCCCGTGCGGAATTTGAGTTGGGTAAAATTGCAGATGCAGAAGCCGATAATGAAATGGCTATAAAGTTAAATAATTGTCCCGAATACCAATTTGACAAGGCAAAAATTTTGTACAAAAACGGCAATTATCAACAAGCAAAAACTATATTCAAAGAATTGCTCCCATATATTCAAACTTCAAAAATTTATGAGTACATGGGGTATTGCGACTTAGAAATGAAGAATTATGTGAGTGCCTTGATGAACATTGACAAAGCTCTCATTCTATCTGATGATGACTTGTATTTGGAAAACAAATATAATGAGATAAAGGAATTATTGGAAAGTAGTCAAGATGAACAAAAATAAGAAAAGTGGAATAAAAAAACGTACCAAAAAAGAAAGCTTTTTCGCAAAATGTGTTAATGCACTAATTACGTTAGTCTTAACAGCGGGAATGCTTTACGGATTACAGGCATGTTCGGGAGTTGGTGCAACGAGTTTGAAATTTGCACAGTTAAGCGATGTTCATTTTTTGGAACACGGTGCCAATACTACTTACAAAATGACAGGCGAATCTCCTGCGTTACTTGATGATGCGGTTGAGCAAATAAACGAGCAAAGCGACTTGGATTTTGCTATAGTTACGGGTGATTTGATTGATAAATCCTTTGAAAAAGAATTAAGAGCCGTTTTGCCGCACATGGAAAAACTCAATATCCCTTGGTATTTTGCTTTCGGAAACCATGACAGATGTGTTGGCGGATATTTGAACACGCTTGTTTATATGGAAATGTTGAGAAATTCAAACCCTGATTTCAAGTTTAAAAAGTCATATTACGCATTTTCACCGAAGAAAAATTTTAAGGTCATTGTGCTTGATAATATTATAACTGACGAAATTACTTCAAACGGTTATATTGACGAAACTCAATTCAAATGGCTTAAAAAAGAGTTAGACAGTTCAAAAAATGACGTTGTTCTTTTGTTTATGCACGTTCCTGTTATTGAACCGTTTGCAAGCCCGAGCCATAAATTGCGAAATGCTGCTGTGGTGAAGGCTTTGATTGAAAGTTACAAAAATCCGATTGGAGTATTTCAAGGTCATTACCATGCCGCAAAAGTTACTCAGCATGACAATGTTTTGTATGTAAGCTCTCCTGCGTTGGTGTCTTATCCGAACGCATTTAGAATTGTTACTGTTACAAATACAAAAGATAAGGTAACTTTTGATTTGGATTGGAAGGAAACGAGATTGAAAAATATCCAAAAAACAGCCAAAATGTTGGTTTTCGGAAGTATAATTTATACGGGTGAAAAACAAGACCAATCAGCAACTTACGAAATAAAAAAACAAGATTGAGGAAGAGATGATGAGTGAATTTAGTGTAAAATTTAGAGGAGTGAGAGGTAGTTTTCCTGTTGCCAATAAAGATTTTTACGAATTTGGCGGAAATACATCTTGTGTTGAGGTGAATGTCGGCGGTCACTTGATAATTCTTGATGCAGGCACTGGTATTGTCAGTGTGGGCGATGAGTTAATGGAAAAATCCATTTCTTCTTCAATTAATCCGAATGAACGCACTCCAATTGAGGCTTTAGTTTTGTTATCACATATTCACCAAGACCATATTATCGGACTTACTTTTTTTAAACCGCTTCATCTGAAATCTACAAAATTGATGATTATGGGTGCGGAACCTGTTAATATGTCGTTATCTGATTGTTTGTCTGATGTTTTGTTCGGCAGAACTTTTCCTGTGGATTTGGGGGATATTGCAGGCGGAATTGATATTAGAGGGCTTAAATCAGAACAGGCAATTTTGCTAAAATCAGGTCAACAACCTAAACTTGTTAATCTTAATGAGGCAAATCAGGAAGATGATGATGTGCTTATAACTTTTTATAAATCTTATGTTCACCCGCAGGACGGCGTGATGATTTATAAAATCTCATATAAAGGTAAATCTTTGGTTTACGCAACGGATAAAGAATGCTACTTTGGCGGGGATAAAAAGTTTGTGCATTTTGCAAAAAACTGCGATTTACTTATTCATGATACTCAATATACGACTGAGGATTACCTAAATCCGCATTCGCCAAAGCAGGGTTACGGACATTCGACTTACGATATGGCAATAGAGGTTATGAAACAGGCAAAGGCGAGAAAGTTGGCTTTTTTCCATTTTGACCCGTCTTATAATGATATTAAGTTGGGCAAAATTAAGGAACACTATACAGCTATGAATAAAAATGTTTACTTGCCGTATGAAGGCATGGAAATTCCAGTTTTGTAGTTGAATTTTGGCAAAATGTAATTATAAAGGTTAGTAATGAAGAAGATACTTACGGCAATTCTTATAATATATTTGAGTATGCAAACCGCAAATGCTGCCGGAACGATTGCAACTTATGTTATTGACCCTGAAAAAAATGCTTATCATCACAACAATCTTGGAATTATGTATGTGGAAGAGCGAGATTACTATGCGGCAATTCAGGAATTCAAAATGGCAATAAGCCTAAATCCGAGTACTCAGGCTACAGCCACATATTTTAATAATTTGGGCAAAGTTTATATGACGATTGGCTATCCGGAGTTGGCACAAGATTGTTTTCAAAATGCACTAAAGCAGTATCCGTTGAATTTGGAGTATTACCAACAACTTGCCAAATGCTACAAACAAAGAGGGCTTGCTCAGGTTAAACTCCGAGAATATAAAAATAAAAAGAAATCTTCGCTGGATAGAGTAATGCTTGGCATGCTGTATGAACAGTGCGGCGATGTTAAAAAGGCGATTTTTGTACTTGATGATTTCACGAGTTCAGAGCCTGATTTGCTCATTACTCCTGCGGTTAAACGTTATATTCAAGTATTGGTAAATTTGATTATGTAACACACTTTTTTAAATGCAAAAAACCCGAAGATTAAATCAACGGGCTTTTTGTAGTTATTTTTGAAGGTGTTTATTGTTTTTTATATCTGTCTAACAAGTTTGTACTTTCTTCAACAGGCGGTGTCGTCATTGCTTCTGATGAAATAATGTCTAATTTACCTTGCATTGAAGGATTTGACTTGTCTTCAACTTTGTTCCCATTGGTAGCATCTTCGTTGTTTTTACCCATGTATTTTTCAACTTTGCTTGCCAAAGGTGTTGCGATGAACGGAACGATGATACGTTTTGCAAGAATTGTTGCTGCAACAAGTTCTGTTACTGATTTGAACAATGAGTATGCAACATCTTTCATTCCTAAGTAAGAGTCACGCAATTTTGCTTTGTCATCGATTGGTTGACCTGCCAATTTTTGTTCCGCTCTGAAACGTCTGATGTTTTGACCCATTGCTTTACCTTCCTTATCAAAAGATTTGAATATTTTATGGAACAATTTATCATTAACTTTTCTCATTGCGAAGAACATCAAAATTTGAGAAGCAATCATCAAGGCACCGTTAGTTAAGTCTAATGCCGCAACGAATTTTCTTCTTTTTTCAGGGATTTTGTCGTTGTGAGCACTTTGATATACATACATTCCGCAACCAACACCATCTTTCAATGCGATTGAACCGATTGTGGTGTATGCGATAGCACTTTCGATAGTCTTTCTATTTACCTTTTTAGTTGCCCAGTTATAAGGTGTTGATTTTGTAATCCCGCCTAAAAGTCTTGCGGCTCCTGTACTGATTGGATTAGTCATTATGCAACACCTCCTTTATTTTCAGGTTGCGGATTTTGAGCAACCTTTTCAGTTTTTTTGCCTGCCAAGCTTGGGAAGCATATATCCATAAATCTCGGATATATCCAGTTTAAAGCCGTGCAAGAGATTGGCAATGTAATGCCAACACCTACGAGGACTTTTGTCATTTGCTTAAACATTTTGAATTTATGACCGGCAAAATCTTTGTATGCAGAAACTAAATCATTACAAATTTTCGGGATAATTTCTTCTGTGTTTCTAGGGTCGAATACGCCGGTTCTACAGAAGATTCTTCTTGCGGAGTCGTCATTCTTATCAAAGTGACAAACCTCAGCGAGTTTACCGATAATTTGTTTGATTTTTTGAGGAGTTGCCTCTTTCAAATCTTTGATTTTTAATGCTTCAAATTCATTTGCTTTGGCTTCAAGAGCATTGTTCTTTTTCATTAAGTAGTCATAATACCCGTCCATTGTGTATTTACCGTCTTTGCAAGCAGCTTTATCTGAATCAATACGTTCAAGAGTACGTCTGCAGAAACTTTCACGAGTATTATCGCTGTCGTTAATCAATTCACTTAAAATTTGCTTTGTTTCGGCATTCGGAGCAGTTTCTTTTTGCTTGATTAAATATTCTTTTAAGGCTTTTGGTGAGATTTGTTCAGCATCGTCAACAGTGACTTTTTCAAGTGTATTGAGAGCATCGTCACCAAGAACTTTTCTTAAATAAGCTTCGTTATCAATAAGTTCACGACCTCTTTTAACGTAACAACCGATTTTTGTATCATCAATTTTTGAAGATTTTGCAAAATCAATGTAATCATCAATTTTTTCATTCAAAATTTGTGCAAATTTTTCATTTTCAAGATTTACACTGCCTGTTGGAATTACTCCGTTATCTTTGATTGCTTTAATCAAGTTTTCAACTTGTTCATTTTTTCTGTTTTTAACTAATTGAGCAATAGCGGCTTCTTTGGTTTTAGCCGGTTCGCCGTTAACCATTACTGATTTCCAATCAGTTGTACCTTTTTTAATTTCTTTTTTAACTTGTGCGGTTATATATTTTGCATCTTGGAAAGATGATTGATTATAAATATTCGAGAACCATTTTGCAGTTTCAGGGTCGTTTGTCAAACTTAATAAGAATTTATCAATCGGTTTTTGAACACCGCCTTGAATAAGGATTGCGAGGATTGCTGATACGATTTGACGCATTGCGGTATATTTTTTTGTATTTTCGACTTCCTTTTTTTCTTCTTCGGTTGCACCCGGTTTTGCTTTAACCAGCGGGTTAAATGCGATAGGCCATGGTGCTACCAAGCCGGTACCGATACCTGTGATAATAATGCCGCCCATTTCGCCTTGAATGAAATCTGCAACTTTGTTCATTTTGTTGTACAAAACTCGTTCACTTTTCGGGAAGTATGACAAAAATTTCTTTTGAATGTTTGTCAATGCCCCGCCTGTAAACGCCGGAGTTGCATATTGCGATCTTTGCTGTGCCGAGGAGGCTTGAGCCTGTCTTTTGGCAGCCTGTTGTCTAATGCCGACACTGTTCCTGTAATTTTGATTTACTACATCTACTTTCATAACTTACACCTTCTATTTATATAGAGTCTGAAACAAATAAAAAATTGCTAAAATAACGTTGAATGTAAACAAATGTTAAGGTGAATTTTTCTGTCTGAGTCAGACAACTTGAAGTGCAGTGTAATTTTAACCATTTTCAAATGCAGAAAACAACCGCCACCCCAAGCTTTCGGCGAACCGAAACTATATCTGTATTGTACCTAACACACAATCAAAAAGAAAGTATATTATTACAATATCTTAATGTGATTCCTATTTTTTATCTAAAAGTCTTCTGATTTTTACAAATCTTTCAACTTCCGCACTCAAATCTTCAATATTTCCCATGCTTGAATTTGGCACGATTACTTTATTATCATATTTTTTATCAATGATAATTACTGTCGGGAAACCGCTGATTTTGTGTTCATCAACCAAAGATTTGTATTTCGGGTCTTCTACGTTTACCTTTGCAAATTCGATTTCTTTACCGTATTTATTTGCAATTTTTTCAAATACAGGCATGAATTTGATACAATAACGGCACCAATCTGCGTAGAATAAGGTGAATATCGGTTTTCCGCTTTTTGCTACAGAATTGAAATCTTTACCTACGGTATAATCTGACGGTTTTTTGTCAGGTTGTTGTTGTTCTGCTAAAATTCTTTCTTGTCTAATTTTTTCACGTTCTGCTTTTACTTGTTTGATGTGGTAATTTTCAAAGCAAATTGCACCGACTAAAACTGCAATCAATACTACTAATACTGATATTGCACAAACTTTCTTTTTATCTTTTAGGTCAAATCCCATTTTTATTCCTCCATCTCTACACCTAAATTATAATATGAATAAACTTGTTGGTGTGTCCTTTACAAAAGTTTACCTTAATATTTCTTAACTACATGTCACATTCTTTATATACTTGGGTATATATTTTGTATATATCATCTCGTGTTACATTTCCCCAAGACGGCAAGGGCTGTCTAAAAAATCTGTTCAAATAAGGAGTTTAAGTTTTATGAAAAGAGAAGCACTAATCGAAATGAAAGTTACCCCGAAAAATTCTAACCCTGCAAAAATCGAAGTAGTAGAAAACGCAAATTCAAATGACAATGCTTTACAGGCTTATCTTAGAGAAATTTCAGCCTACCCTCAATTAACCGCAGAAGAAGAAGTTGAGCTTGCAAAACGTATTGAGCAAGGCGATTTAGAAGCAAAACAAAAACTTATTCAAGCAAACTTGAAATTAGTTGTTACCGTTGCAAGAAAATCAATTCACATGTCCGCATTGCCGATGATTGACCTTATTCAGGAAGGTAATTTAGGTTTGATGATTGCCGCAGAAAAATACAATTACAAACTTGGGTATCGTTTTGGAACTTACGCAGCTTGGTGGGTTAAGCAATCAATGTTCAAGGCTATTTCAGAACAATCCCACTGCATGAAAATTCCTGTATATATTCAAGAAACCTTGTCAAAATTTTCAAAAGTGAAATCACAAATGGAACAAGAAAATAACGCTACGGTTAAAAATGAAGACGTTGCAAAGAAAATGCAAATGTCACCAGATAAAATTGAAATGTTTTTGTCAGCATATACAAAAACTGTTTCAATCGAAAACGGACTGGAACGCAATGACGGCAAAGAGTTGAATATTGCTGATATTTTGGCGGATAATTCCACTTTGATTTCTGCAAATATGGAATATCAATCCTTGAAAAATGATATAAATAACGTGATTTCTACATTGAAAGAACGTGAACAAGAGGTCGTAAAAATGCGTTACGGCTTAGATGATACCGAAAAATACACACTGGAAGAAATCGGTAACATTTATGGCGTAACAAAAGAATGTATCAGACAAACTGAAATAAGAGCCTTGAAAAAAATGAAATTGTCCGGTGAAACGCTTTTGTCTTGTTACATTGCATAAATTTCCAATAATTTCTCGTGTTTATTTAATCTCCGCCGTAATATATTTATTACGGCAATTATATTTTTTTTGAAAAATTTTTGTTTTGATTATATATTAACATTATGAAAAACGAATTCAGAAAATTTGCAAAACAAATCAGAAAAACTCTTGATATTCCTGAAAAATCAAGAGTTTTAACAGATTTAATAAGACAAAATGAGAATTATAAAACTTCTAAAAATGTCATGCTGTTTTACCCGACAAAATTTGAGATAAATTTTTTGGATTTGTTAAACGATAATAAAAATTTTTATTTTCCACGAGTACGGGGTGAGGATTTGCTGGTTTGTCCGTATAAAAAAGGCGAAATAATCGAAAAATCCACTCTCGGGATTTGCGAACCTTGCTCTGCTCCTGTTTCTCCTTCAATTTTGGATTTAATTATTGTTCCCGCTTTGTCGGTTGACAAAAAGGGGTATCGCTTGGGGTATGGGGGCGGATTTTATGACAGATTTTTGAAAAATGTAAACGCAAAAACAATCTGCGCAATCCCAAAAGAGTTGTGTGTCGAGGCTTTGCCCGTTGAAAAATTTGACTTTCCGATTGATATAATTATTACGGAGTAATAATTGTAGTATTGATAATTATTTTTGTTTTTTATAAGTTAGTTTGCGAAGGTAAAAATATGATGTTTAAAACTCCACAAAATTCAATTTGCTGTTGCTGTAAGTGTCGATGTTGGGACTTACAATAACTTTGTTGTGAATAGAATTTTGATAAGCATGTAAAGTTCCCGCAAATTGTTTGGGAACTTTTTAATTTTATGGAGAAAAGAAATGATTACTAATATTACAAATAATACTTCGAATTATAAACGTCCGACTTTTGGCGGTGCGATTGACGGAATTGCTACTCAAGTTTTGAGAACTCTTGACACAAACCCAATGGTAAATGCGGTCGGAATTGACCTTTTTGCTATGGTTGGACCAAGAACTTACATTGATACAAAAGAACGTAACGCCAATGCAGGATTTGAAACCTTTTTCAGAGAATTTACCGGAACTTTGATTGTCTGCCTTTCTGCAAGTTATTTGGCAAAAGGTATTTCAAAACTTGCCAATAAAATTATTTCCCCTGAAATTCCAATCAATACAAATTCTTGGTTGTCTAATGACAGTATTGCACTTTTAAGAGAGGCTCATAAAAATACTTATAAAACGATCGATTATGTTGCAAATATTTTAGAAAATATTACGGGTCGTGACGGCAAAAAAATAAATAAATTTATCGAAATTGATTGGGACAATACCGAGTGGGTAAATGATGAAAAATGGTCAAAATTTCATTGGGAAAATCCGAAATTTAAAAATATTGCCGAAGAATTAAAGTCCAAAGATAAGTTCATATCAACTATTTCAGAACTTATCGACAACAAAAATATTTCTAAAAATGATGCAAAACAATTACATTCTATTCTTGAATTTAGACTTACAAATGCTCTAAAATCTGATAAAATTAATGTAAAAATTAATGATAAAACTTTATCAACTTCAATGAATAATATTTTGCGTGATGCGATAGATTTAGGTAAAAATGTTTTCACGAATACAAAAATTGACCCGACCAAAGCAATAAATAAAATCCTGAAAATTAACAAAATAAAAGGGCTTGGAGCATTAGCCATTGCTTCAACTCTCGGGTTGACTAATCAATATATTAATAGAAAATTGACCGAAAAACGTACGGGACAAGCTGGTTTTCCAGGTGATTCAAATTATCAAGGAATTGATGAAAAATCTAAAAAAGATAACAGTGTGAAATTCTGGGTAATGAAAGCTATTGCGGCACTAGGTATGGCGGCTATGGCACTCGGTGTTATGAAAATTAAATCACCTGCTGATTTTGTCAAAAAGTTAGAATTTACAGGACCTGTGACAAGTGGAAACGCAATAAAAACTGTTTACGCTTCAACGCTTATCGGAAGATTTTTGGCTTCCGATAACAAACGAGAACTTAAAGAAACAGCAACAAGAGATTATTTCGGATTCTTGAATTGGCTTGTACTTGGCGGCTTTGCGGCAAAAGGTGTTGCAAATATTTTAGATCCGAAACGTAAAGACCTGTTCAATATTTCAAGTGATGGCAAGGGTATCAGAAATTGGCTAAATAATATATCTTTGAAAAGCCATAATGAAGTTTTGGCAAAAGGAACAAAATTTGCTCAAAAGAATATGTGGAAACTTAATCTTGCACACGTTGCTGGGCTTGCATATTCAACTCTTGCACTTGGAGTTTTGTTACCAAAATTGAATATTTATTTGGCAAATCATTCTTCCAAGAATAATAATGCGTTAGGAAACAAACCCGCAATTCAAATGCAAAAAGTGTCAATGACAGGATTTTTGAGTGATAATGCGTTCAGCAAAATCGCATAAGGTTTTAAATAAAACCGGTTGGGCAAGTATGCTCAACCGCCATTTTACTAAAGCTTTCGTCATTCTGAAAACTTAGAAAATTTTTGCGAAGGAATGAGCAAATAATTTTCTTGTTATTCAGAATC
>SFZC01000262.1 GCA_004558955.1 bacterium
TGTATGATGGCTTAAGTTCCGCCATCTGGCCTACAATCGCTTTGTAATTTTCTAGCTGTGAGCCTTTTTTCGGTGGAAAAAGTTCAACCGAAATTGTCACCTTATCTGATTTCAATAATTCTGATACTTTCATTTTTTATCACCTGTCCGTAAATATATTTTAAAATTTTCTTAATTCGTCGCTTCCATCATCCACAGTATTTTCAATACGACGTATTTCCACAAAATAAGAATAGCTGTCGTTTACCTTGACTTCACATCTGTCTCCAACCTTATGCCCAAAAATTGCAGCTCCAAGTGGCGACTCTCTGCTGATCAGGTTTTTTAAGGAATTGCTCCTCACCGTTGTCACCAATTTATACGTTTCTACAATATCATCATCTTCAAAGTACACATCCACAGTGTTATTCATCCCAACTTCATCCGTCGGTGAATCTTCCGAAACAACCACAGCCGTCTTTATCATTTTTTCAAGATATCTAATCCTGCTTTCATTTTCATTTTTAAATTTCTTTGCAGCTTTATATTCAAAATTTTCGCTCAAGTCCCCCTGCGCACGGGCTTCTTTTACATCCTCTAATGCCTGTTTGCGAACCACCAGCTTTCGGTGTTCAATTTCCGCTTCCATTTTTTCAATATCTTTTTTGGTTAATTCATCATGCATTTTTTACGCCTCCTGTAATATCCTAACATCTCATCCCCGCACGTGCAATCAATTTTTCAAAATACTTTTGCCGTTCTACAAATAATTCGACATATTTTCAATCCGAACGCCCCCCTCATCCACTAAAGCCGTACATACAGATAAGATATACATATCGTCAAGCAGCATCTGCTGATAAAAAGCATTAGATAATGTATCTATAGTCATAAGTTTTTCCGTCAACCCCCTTCCTGTCATCTTTACATAACTTTCTTTTTTTGTCCAAATGGAAATCAGAGTTTCAGTCCGGTATTCTTCTTTTTTCCATTGTTTCCACTCTTCCGGGGTTAACATTTTTTTTGCAATCTTTAATTTCTGTTCTTCTTTTTTTCCTGTCAGTCTGTCCTTTCTCTCAACATCTACCCCTACTTCCTGGTCTGCAATGACACAGACTGCCATTTCCTGTGCATGAGCCAGACTAAAGAAAAGACCACTTTGTAATAAGAGATACGGTTTTCCGCCTGTTTTCTGAGCAAAGCAGACTTCATCATAGCAAATACCTTCTCGCTCCAATGCCATCTTTAAAAGCAAAGACGCTGCCAGACTCCGGCAGCGATCTTTTTTCTGACAATATTCAAAAATACGAACTTGTCTTTTTTCTTTTACCTGTTTTATTTTTTCTTCAAAACATTTTTCATCATACAGATTTGTGATTTTGGCATAATACAACTTAACCATGAATCGCACCTAATATTCCGCAGATCAACACGATTGCACCAAGTACAATCCGATACCATCCAAAGACTTTAAAATCATGCTTCTTAATATAGCCCATCAAAAATTGAATCACTATGAGAGATACAACAAAAGCAACGACCATGCCTACAATCAGAATAACAGCTTCATCCAGCGAGAAGTGTAACCCAAATCCCCATATCTTCAAAAGACTTGCTCCAAACATAACCGGAATGGCAAGGAAAAATGTATATTCAGCCGCAACCGTTCTCGATACACCAATCAGTAAGGCACCAACAATTGTCGCACCGGAACGCGATGTTCCCGGAAAGATTGCCGCAATCACCTGAAACACTCCAATCAAAATTGCTGTATCATATCCAATATCCGCAAGTGTATTAATTTTTGCATTTTTTCCTTTGTGCCGTGTCTCAACTATAATAAATGCAATACCAAATAAAATCAGCATAATTGCAACTGTCGTATAGTTGTAAAATAAACGCTCAAATGTTTTATCAAACAAAATTCCGATTATTGCTGCCGGAACCGTAGACACTAATATATGAAACCATAATTTAAAAATGTCCGTTTTGATCCATGCGCCAATCCATTTTTTTGTTAAAGGTTCATTATTATTTTTCTTTCCGAACGGCCAGATCTGGTCCCAGAACAAAATGACAACTGCCATGATTGCCCCAAGCTGTATGACC
>SFZC01000263.1 GCA_004558955.1 bacterium
GTCTGTGCAGCGCGGAAAACGAAACGACCGATACGGCCAAATCCGTTAATACCAATTTTAATCATTTTACTTTATTTTTATTAAAGGGTTTAATATATACCTACTTAAAACTATTATCCTAATTATTATAAACGCTCTTACGGTGCATCAAATTCAGCTTTCAAACATTCAAAGACATCGCCGAAAACAGCATTTTCCTTTATTTCGTGCGCAAAGTTACAAAATATTTTCTATATTTGCACGAGAAATTCAAAATAATCACTATTAAATAATATAAAAAAGTAAGGACAATGGGATTTATAAAAGAATTCAAAGAGTTTGCAGTACGAGGAAATGTGGTTGATATGGCCGTCGGTGTGATCATCGGAGGTGCATTCGGAAAAATCGTCTCATCTATCGTAGACGACATCCTGATGCCGCCTATCGGATGGCTGATTGGCGGAGTTAACTTCTCTGACCTGAAGGTTACGCTGCCTGCCGAGAAGATTGCAGGAGTAGAAATGCCGGCAGCAACCATCAATTACGGCAACTTCATACAGACTTCCATCGACTTTATCATCGTTGCGTTCTGTGTGTTCATGCTCGTGAAACTTATCAACAATATCGCGAAAAAGAAGAAAGAAGAAACTCCGGCCGCACCTCCTGCCCCATCTGCTGAGGAGAAATTGCTCACAGAAATCCGCGACTTGCTGAAACAGAAGTAAGCAGGCAATCGGCACATAAGACACGCTATATAATTAAAGGGTCCGGCAGTTTGTCGGACTTTTTTGTTAAGTAAGTCCCTATTTTGCATCCCGACATTATTAATAAAAGATGCAAAAAAAGCATCACCTCATAAAATTCATGACATATAAGGTATAACTGTATATATTAAACGCTCTTTTCGCGACATTCCGCCATCTATAACAAGTGCACAACGAAGAACAAAAAAATACAATATTTCCAGTTAGATTTTCAAGCATTTTGTAAATATTATTTACCAAATTTAGTCTCTTCAAAATCCAACCCTTTCGCGCTAACTAACGTTAAATATAGGTCTCGTTACTCATTGTTGGCCATTTTTCGACCTCAAAAATTCCAACTTCAAACTCAAAATTCGTGACTCAAAATTCCAAAAGTGCCTCCGTTGCAAAAAATCAGAGTACTTTTTCATAAGAATTTGACGTTTCCGAAAACACAGGAAAATGCCATTTTTCCGCGATTTAACGTTTGTTAGCTTTCAAAAGTGGCACTTTTAGAGTGCGTTTTAGGCCGTTTTGGAGTGCAACGAAGCCTCCGTTGAAGCCCCAAAGTGCCTCCGTTAGCGTCTAACGGAGCCTCCGTTGCAATGTAACAAGGTCTATTTCGCCCTCAAAAACGGCCATTTTTAGTAAAAAGCAGGATAAAGCATTGATTATCAAAGGATTAAGTCAAAACCGCCTAAAACGCTATATTTTGCAATATTTGCAAGCAAAGAATATTTTGTTTCAAAATCCGCGAGTTTTCAACGCTTATTTGTAAATATTTTTGACAGTTATCAGAGAGGCTGATAAAGCATGATTTGCAATCACCGCTATCCTATATTTTTCAGTTTAGTCTTCCCCGTTTTTGAAAGAATTATGGGACGATTTATTCCCCATCGGGAGCTAAGTGGTCGTTTTATCTTATATAAAAAAGTTATTAAAAAAACATAAAAGTAAAACTTTAGCCATCGCAAAATTATTCTGCCGTAACTACCTGAAAACTTGCATTTAGCTCATGCTACATTAAGTAATTACTTTATTGTCAAGCAAATAAAAAGATGTAAAACACATTTCCTTATACATACTATTTTTATTATATTTGCAAAATCGTAAAATAAAGCAGTAGTAAAAAACTTAATATAATGAATTTTTACAAGTTTATAGCAACTATATTTTTCACATTTGCAATTACTGTTGCCAACGCAACAACCGATAATGACGACGTAGATGACTTGTTGCCTGAGGACACGGAAATGTCCGATGAGGGTATGCCGTATATATCCGAGAACGAGGAGCTTGAGGCGCTGTTCAGCGTTACGGGCGATGAGATTGTGGGAACAGCCTTGAAATACCTCGGCCGCCC
>SFZC01000264.1 GCA_004558955.1 bacterium
TCTAATTTTCGTACGATACCAAGTTCTGTCTTTCCCTCGCAACAAATAATTCTCTTTGCAAACAGTTTTGTATGATTAGTCCTGATCACAAAACTGCTTATTCGTTTAATGAAGAAAATATTTCTCTACTAAGGAAACAACCGCATGTATTTTTTGCAAAGAGAATTATTTGTTGCGAGGGAAAGACAGAACTTGGTATCGTACGAAAATTAGATGAACAACTGAATTTGAACGGAAACGGATTTTCCTCAAAAGGAATAGTTGCTGCTGATTGTGGTGGAGGAACAAAACACTATCAATGTGCTATAGATTTGCATAAAAAAGGATTTGATGTCTGTGTAATAAGTGATAATGATGTTTCGAAAGACAATGAATTACAAAATCTTCATAATCAAGCACTTAAATTAGGCATAACCATTATAAGATGGGATGATGGATGTTCTTTTGAAGGACAATTATTCAAAGATTTAAAATGGGAAAATGTTAATGAGTTGGTAGCGCTAGCGAATGAACTAAATGAAGATAAAGATATCTATGCTTCTATAGAATTCAAAGACGTAAACAAGTTAAAAGACCCTCAAAATGACACAAGTGAGTTGAGAGAGCGCATTGCGAAAAAGGCAAAAGGTTCCAAAAATAATCCAGCATGGTTCAAAAACATAGAAAAAGCAGAACATGTTGGTGATTTGTTATGGAACTGCTTTTGGAATAACAAAATAGACAATAACAGCAGCCTATACAAACAAATGGACAAATTAAGATTATGGATAGCGAAATAGACAATTATCTAAATGACAATAAATCTTTAGTAATAGCTCCAGCTGGGCATGGAAAGACTACACTGTTGACAAAATGTATTCTTAGGCTTCAAATGTCTAAGAACATACTCATTCTGACTCATACCCATGCAGGCATTGCTTCAATAAAACAGAAGATGTCTAAGGAACGTATATCTTTGAAAAACGTAAGCATTTCAACAATAACAGGCTTCGCGCAACATATCGCAATATTGTTCTACGGAAAAAAGATACTTGAAAATCAAGAGGATAAAAAGTATTTTAATGATATTCAAGAGAAAGTATTGTGTATTATTTCATTGAATGGAGTACTCAACATCATAAAAAGAACTTATTCCGTAATTTTTGTAGATGAGTATCAAGATTGCTCCATAATTCAACACAAAATAATTGAAACAATATCGTCTGTTATACCAACACATTTGCTTGGAGATCCACTACAGGCTATAATTCGTTTTAATGATGAGCCTGTAGATTTTTCTAAACACTTGAACAATTTTAAGGAATACAATTTTCTTTCCATCCCATGGCGATGGAATAATTGTGGCAATAAAGACTTAGGAGAAAGCGTAATAAAAATGCGTAAACTTTTATTAAATAATTCCGAAATAGAATTAGATGATTCAAATGAATTCAAAGGCGTATTCTTTCACAAACACTCCACAGAGGAGCAGAATTTTTGGTCTACATTAGTTAATACTCTTTTGAAATTAAAGTCTGATAGTTTACTTATACTATTTCCTCCTATTGTTGAATGTGGGATAACTTATCGAGCAAAATGCCGCCAAAGATTCGATTTCAAGCACGACTTTGAATTGCTGGAAGCCATAGATGATAAGGATTTCTACAAATGCGCTCAAACAATAGACTCCCTCAGATGTGAAGGGGGAAAAATAACGGGGGATTTGCTTATAAAATTGTTAGAAACAATCTCTTTCAACAAAGGAGATGTTACTGAATGGTTTTCTTCCAAAGGTGTTAAACACAAACGGACTGAAAAAGAAAAGTGCAATACCATAAAGATAATGTATGAAAATTTTGTACAATCAAAAAGTTTTGATGCGTTATATCAGATAATTGATTATGCTCATACAAAATTAAAATGGAAATATAAAAGACCTGCATTGTTGAATGCTATAAAGAAAGTCCTACATGATTATAGGGAGTCTTCTTGCTTAGAGCGTATGAAAATGTACAAGAACAAGATACGTATAGTTGGTCGAAAAGTAAAGGGAAAATGTATAGGTAATACATGGCTAACAAAAGGCTTAGAGTTTGAT
>SFZC01000265.1 GCA_004558955.1 bacterium
CATAAATATTAATATCTATAATAAAAGATTGTACTTCATAGTATATAAAATTAAAGAAAAATAAAACAATTAAATTTGAGGATGTGACACGAAGTCACAATTTTTTCTAATTTTAATTGTTTTATTTTTCTTTAATTTTATATACTATGAAGTACAATCTTTTATTATAGATATTAATATTTATGGTTGTTTTATTCATGGTTTTAAAAGATGATAATATAAATCAGACAATGTTGGTCCCTATGGACTTGCGAAATTTGATTCCTGAAGATCATCCTTGCTATTTTATTAAAAATGTGGTTGATTTAATTGATTGTTCGAAAGCAAACCAGGAATTTCGTGGAAAGCCTGGTGAATTTGCTTATCCACGAGAATTATTGCTCAGACTCATTTTAATGAGTGTATTTGATGGTGGATTGTCTTCAAGAGAAATAGAAAGAAAAACAAGAACAGACATTGCATATATGTATCTTGCAGCAATGGAAAAACCATCATACAGGACAATAGCACGATTTAAAGTCGATTATACTGATTTAATCGACGAAGCATTCAAAACAACCATTAAAATTGCAAAAGAAAATGATTTAATCAAAATCCATCATGTGAGCTTAGATGGAACAAAAATCAAAGCAAAAACATCCATCAATAAATTAACCGATGAAAACCAAATCAAAATCATGAAAAAACACCTCAAAAAAAGTATTGAACTTGATCAAAAAGAAGATGAAGAACTTGGAGATGAATCTGGAAATTCAGTCCCAGAATCATTAACAGACAAAGAAAAATTCAAAGAAACAGTAAAAGAAATCCAAAAATCTTCTAAAAACAATAGAAATAAAGATAAATTACGTTCTTCAAGTTTAAATCTTTTAAAACAAGCAGAAAAAAATCCAAAAAAAGTTTTAAAAAAACTCGATAAACTCGAAGAAAAAGTAAAAGAATCACCAAAAGACGTAATTAGCATCAACGACCCTGATGCTCGTTTGATGAAGAATAAAAAAGGCAAATGGGAATGGGATTACAATGCACAAATCATTGTGGACGAATATAAAGGAATAATACTTTCATCATACATTACACAAAATCCAACAGACCATTTCGAACTAATTCCATCAATAGAACAATTAGAATCAAATTTAATCGAAATCTACGATGAATTACCATCAAATTTCCAATTCAGCGCTGATAATGGATATTCCACAGATGAAAACACAACATATCTTGAAGAAAAAGGTTTAGATGGATATATATCCACTAGAAAACTCTCAAGAAAAGAAAAAAAGTACAATTTATGGGAAAAACCATTCAAAAAAGATAATTTCACTTACGATGCAGAAATTGAAACATATATCTGTCCTTTAGGAGAAATTTTATATCGAAGAAGAACTTACGAATATAAAAACAAACAAAGAATAACTTATTGGACAAATGAATGTAAAAATTGTGTTATGAAAGAAATATGCTGCGATAAAAAGAATTACAGAACAATTCAAGACTATGGAAACCCTTCCAAAATCAGAATGCAACGTAAAATGGAAACAGACTGGGCACAAAAAATCTACAAAAAACGATCAAAAACAGCAGAACTACCATTTGCACACATAAAACAAAACATGAAACTCCACGAATTCACAACAACAGGAATAAAAAACACAAACACTGAATTCAAACTATATACAATCGGACACAACCTAAAAAGAATATACAACGAAATAAACACAAAAAACAATTAAAATAAGAAAAAATTATAACCAAATTAAAAAAAAAACAAAATTCAACTAAAAATTTTGCGTCACATCCTCAATTTTTATTTTTTTTATTTCAATTTAAGCAACTTTTAATTATAATAAATAATATAATTATAAATAGTTAATTTTTATGAGGATTCTATTATGATACCTGGTATGAATAAAAAACAAATGAAACAGATGGAAAGACAAATGAAAAAAATGGGTATGAAAATGGAAGAACTTGAAGGAGTTCGTGAAGTTATTATCCGTTTTGATGAAAAAGAGTTAATCATTGATAATCCTAGTGTAAGTTTAATGAATGTAATGGGTAATGAAA
>SFZC01000266.1 GCA_004558955.1 bacterium
TCAAGAAAATGAAAAACTGAGACTTTTTTTTGGTATTAATTCTCATTATCAGGGTGCCGTTGAAATTCAGCCTCCATATATTTTGGATTTTGACTTGGATTTTTTTACAATGTCTTGTGATGACTTTTCGCCGCACGGATGGACACAGAAAATAGTTGACCGCAAATTTCCTTGTAATGGTTTTCAAACGACCTTTATGAAAAGTTTGATAAGAGAAGCAAGTTTGATTACCATCTGTAGAGAGCCTGATTTTTGCGGTTCAATAGGGGACTCTAATCGAATTTTGAATTTAATTGATTTATACTTTTTTGATGGTAGAATAGGAACTGAAGTGACAATTTAAACTATTTGATGTTATAACTTTGAATAGCTGCGTATGCAAAGATTGTCAAATTGGGCTTAGCCTTTTATTTAAGTAAAGACGTAGAAACAAAAAAAGACTTTATAGTATGGATAAAAAACCTTGTAAAATAATCAAATTTATGAAGATGAATAATATCCGTTTACAGGATATTATTGATTTTTTTAATGAGCATCCAGAGAATGCTCCAAAAGATTATAAATATCATACAAGGTTGTCATGTAAACAAGTTGAACTGTTGGAGGATGCTTTAATCATAAATCAAGTTCCTTTTACCATTGGGAACATAGTTTTTTTCGACTCTTATTATCAAATTAATGTTTTCTCTAATGGAAAGAATGGGAAATTCATAAAACCATTAATAATTAATGACAAGAACTCTCGTAAAGTCTTTAATTTAGTCAAATTATATTTCCGCAATAAACTTCCTAGTGGTATTGCGATTATGTTTTCTCCAAACAAAGTGGTCGATATTAACCCAAAAATTGACCTTGATTATTTTGTGAGAACTTTACAAAAAAACACATCTGAAAATGGAAAGTGGGCTGATTTTGTCGATTTTGAAAAGAAAAGGACATTGTCAGAGTTTTATTCTGAAAGCCAAGGTAAAGTTGAGTATGCTGTTTCTTTGAAGAATATATATATAGACTATTTAGTAGGTATGCAGAGTCCTCAAAAGCTGATTCGGGCATACGAATTTATTGATTTTGAGCGGGAGGATTGTTTTATATTCTCTATTTCTCTCGGTTATGAAAGGACTGCTATAGTTTTCGAAAATGTTAATTATGCTCGAGCTTCTTATGTGTTTGTTTGTGAAAATGATAGCTATGAAGATGCTATAAATAAGGTTTTCTCTTTCTTTTCCGATGAAAATATTACAAATAAAAGATATTCATTGCATTTAAAGTCCATTAAACCTCTGTTATTTAATTCCATTCAGTATTATGTGGTTTTACACAATTCGTTTAAAAATTGGGTGAAACATCTTAAAAAAGTGCTGGAAGTTGACATTGAAGACAAACTCCATATTCAATTCCAGCCAGGCTTAAAAACCGCATCTCCATGTGTGTCAAGACAGATTCAAGAGCAAAAGATTAATCCAAAAAATAAGCATGAACAAATAAAAAAAGTTCTCTTTGACCAATTGGTGTTTAAATATGGTTGTGATTGTGTGGGCTCCGAATTATTTATCGGTAATAATAGAATTGATGTGGCTGTAAAAAAAGGAACAGAATTTGATATTTTTGAAATCAAGACCTGTGCCACATCAAGGGCGTGCGTTAGAGAGGCTATGGGGCAAATACTTGAATATGCATATTTGGATTCTAAGGAGACTATTTCAAGAATGTATATTGTTAGTGACTGTTATCCAGAACCAGACGTGGAAGAGTATCTGGAAAGAATTAGAAACCAACATAAAATACCTGTGTTTTATCTGATGCAGGAGTTACATATGGTAAATGTTAAATAAATGTAAGTGTCTTTGGCAGAAGTTGGAAACTCTGCGATATAATGGGGGTGAAAAAAATAGGAAGGAAGCGGGGTGGGGCGCTTCCTTCCTACTTGGGGGATTTATTTGAGGTTATCTTCTTCTTTTTTTCTTAGAAGTGGTTTCCTCTTTTTTAGCGGATTTTTTCTTTTTGTTGGCTTTTGGCACTTTGAGCTTGTCGCCAGGGTGGAGCATGTCGGCATCCTTCAACTGT
>SFZC01000267.1 GCA_004558955.1 bacterium
TTCGAACCTTCGGAACCTTTCGGTTCGGCACGTTAGCAGTGTGCTGGTTTAAGCCGCTCACCCATACTTCCTTGTTTTGACGATGCAAAGGTAGAAAGGGAGAGTGAAGTCTTTTTTCGTAGCAAGAAAAAAGTTTCAAAAAAGTTGTTTTTTGAGTGATTTTTCCAGAAAAAAGGCTTTTTAAAGAGTCTCTTTTCGGCATTTTTTACGGCTTTTGCATGTGTATTCATGTACACACCTATACATATATATACGTATGCATACTTAATTATAAGAAATAGAACTATTAGACTGTTCTTTCTTGCCAAAAAGACTATACTTATAATATGTCATAAGATGCAGGAACCGAACCATTCAGTTTTTGTTCCATATCATCTTTATCAAGTATAAAGCAACGACAAGTCTTCGCCCTTGAAGTGTCTAACGTTTCATATGGAGGTATCTGTAAATGCCTATAAAGACGACAAATTTTGCCTAATCCATTATAACTATCGACATAATTCCGACAAACGCAACAGTTGCGAATACCAAACTTCTGAAATCCTATGTACTTTGCGTAATCATAAATTCCAAAAGATACAGGTGTATGAAAGCGCATCTCAAAAAGCGAGTGAGAGGTGGATTTTGCAAAACTTTTGCAATCACCTTCATCTTGATAACAGCGAGTTTTCCCAGATGGGTACAAGACATACCTAACAAACTCTATGCTGCTACTTATAGCATTGTTGTTATAATCCTCTTTCTTGAAACCATAAAACTCTATTTTAGACGGTTTATGTTCTGTGTCTTCATTTAATGGTTTCTGTTCTATGAACCCATTTTTTACTATATTTAAAATATCATTCTCATCTTCAATGAGAATTTCGATAATTTTATTGCCACTATGTAACTTATCATCATCACTTGCATGAGTAACACAAAATTCTATGTATATTGGTTCCCTCTCAGGATGCGTGGATGAATAAATTTTGAGGTCAGAACGCCTTCTAATTTTGTCATAACGTATTTCTTGTTCACAAGAGTCATAAAATTTTTTCAAATCAAATGACTTCTGTTGAATAGTCCGACAATTCCCATATCGTACATAAACGCATTTTTCAGATTGGGGGCAATAAGATCCATATTCAAAGCTCATCCAAAACTCGTCATTATTCAAAAAAGCATTACGAACTTTTTCTTTCGCAAGAAGATGTAACATCGACTCATACGCAAAATCACATTCTGTCCCTGACTGATGAGCAAAATGGTGTATTCGTTTTTGTCCCTGGTTTTTAGCCATCAACGGCTCCTTACAGGCAGGACAAAAGCATCCGCACTCATTGCCTGTACGAACATCATCTACATTGACAAGGAATCCATTTGAATCCACTGCATATATTAGCATGTGGGACTCATGCTTTTGATTCATCTTATTCATAATAGCTATTTTTTTAATTCTACAAAATCAATTTTATATCCCATAGCATTTGCAATTTTGGATAGCACATCTATGCCTACGGACTGTTTTCCTTGCTCTATTCTACATAAATTTGCAGCATCTATACCTGTGAGTAAAGAAAGTGTCTTAGCCTCCAGTTTTTTATCTTCCCTAATCTCTTTTATACGCTTGCCTATTCTGATTCGTTCTTCATTTTTTGAAGTACCTACTCCTAACGGCATTTCAAGAGAATTTTGAACAAACCATAGTGTGAATATCCCAAATAGGTCATCTTTTGGTGACAAATCGGGATATTTCTTCAGCAATAGATGTATCGCCTTTATATAATACTCTTGTGCTTGCATCGGAAAAGTACTATTAAACAGCAGTGTAGTAATTTCACCTGTAGAATGCTGCAATTTAATCTCACACTGGTTATGTCCTTTACTTTCAAAAATAATGTCTTCAATCATAATCAACCTTTTTTTGCAAAGATACATTATTTCTTTTAAATTGGCAAATATAACAATTAGCCAATTGGCATATATAACAATTATTATACTTTCAAGAAGGATTATAGGGTCTCTTTTTCGGCATTTTACGGCTTTTGAATGTGTATTCATGTACAC
>SFZC01000268.1 GCA_004558955.1 bacterium
AAATACGACATCACCCTCCATACTATATTTGGAGCAGGGGTGAACATGAAAGATATTCCACAAGAAGTTCATGTGAAATATGTTTTTAAGAAAGTCTTTCGAGGATTCAGTTCCCTAATGAAACTTTTGCCTCCCAAATTTTGGCATTGGCTATTCATAAAAGATAAATACGATTTAGAAATCGCCTATTTAGAATCATCACCAACAAGAATCATATCAGGAGGAAATAAAAAAACGAAAAAAATTGCCTGGGTGCACACCACACTGTCAAAAGATAAAAAAATATTAAAAGCTTTCAGAAACGACAAGGAAGCTACAATGTGTTATAACAAATTCGAACGTATTGTGTTTGTTTCAAATAACACATTAAAGGAATTCTGTAAATGCCTCCCGAACGTCAAGTCTGAAAAGACTGTGATTCATAACGTGAATGATTATGACAGGATATATAAAAAAGCCATAGAACCATGTCCTCTTGCAATATCCCCAGAACGAATAAACATAATTGCTATCGGCCGTTTAATTAAACTAAAACGATTTGACCGTATTATCAAAGCAATTTCTCAACTAAAAAAAGAAGGTGTCAGTAACATTCACTTCTATTTGCTTGGAAAAGGAAATGAGCAAGAGAACCTATCCCAATTAATTAAAAACAAGGATGTAGTGGATCAAGTTTCTGTGCTGGGATTTGATAACAACCCATACAAATGGATAGCAAAAATGGATTTATTTGTATGCAGCTCAGAACGCGAGGGATACAGTACTGCCACCAGTGAAGCTGTGGCACTTGGAATTCCTGTACTTACAACAAAGGTGTCAGGGATGGACGAAATTCTCAAAAATGGAAAGTTTGGATTGATTGTAGAAAACAATGACAACGATTTTTATCATGGGCTAAAGACTTTGGTTTCAAATCCAAGGTTAATATCCAAATATAAAAAAACGATTTCTCAACAACCAAAACCAACTACTCAATCACTCATTGAAAATTACGAAAACTTATTTGACAATATCTAAAAATGAATATGAAAAATCCGGTTGTTTCAATAGTCATGCCCACATATAATGTTGAAAAATATATTTCGGCAGCTATTGTCAGCGTTATAAACCAAACATATTCTGATTGGGAACTCCTCGTCATTGATGATGGTTCTACCGACAACAGCAATTCTGTTGCACAAGTATATGCAAATAAAGACCTTCGCATAAAGGTGATAAAAAAGGAGAATGGTGGACTTTCTGATGCAAGAAACTATGGAATTGACCTTGCAAAAGGGAAATACATACATTTCTTTGATAGCGATGATGCTGTTGAGCCGGATTTTTACGAAAAAATGGTGAACGCAATTGAAATAAAAAACGACGACTTCGTAATCTGTGGCTACTACAAGGACTTCATTTCATCTGATGGAACAAAATCCACATGGTGTTCCCATATCACAAACGTATCCACACCAATAGAAAAAAATGTGAAATGGAGTGACACCTTTTCTGATTGCTTCAATTACGCATGGAATAAACTATATAACGCAAATTTTTTAAAAAATAATGAACTGAAATTTAAAAAAGGACTTAGCATTATTGAAGATCAAGAGTTTCTATCAAGAGTTCTTTTGGTAAACCCATCTTATTCTTTTTTCGATTACCATGGCTACCACTATATTGTAAGACAAAGATTGACTCTCGGAAACAAATACAACTCCCAGTTTTTACAATGCCATATTCAAAGCATCATATTGCAGAACGGTTTTATCGATATTTACCTCGAAGAAAATGACGCACTCATAGCAAAAGCAGATACTGCAATTTCAGAGATCAAATGGATGCTTAATGGTATCTTCTTTATGCCGAATAATCTTTCACATAGAGAAAAAATACAACATGTGGATACCATTATTAACAGCGAAACCATTCGAACTACACTCGCACTACACAAATGCTCCAGTAAAGCAAACCAAATATTAGCAACGCTTGTGAAGTTGAGAAGCAAACTAATAATTTGCTTAATATATTCATTGAGAAAAAAGCTTAACAGACATGCATG
>SFZC01000074.1 GCA_004558955.1 bacterium
TTGTGCTAAGATATTCTTTTTCTTTATCACCTTTTACATACATTTTACCGTCAGCCATAACATGGATAATAAAGATATCAGGATTTCAAATCTGCAAATTATAATGATACGGACGGGGCTAAGATTTATGTTGACGTAAATGGTGATGAAGGCCCAAACTGTATCAATAGTCACGTTACTGATTGTAATCCTGATATCTTTATTATCCATGTTATGGCTGACGGTAAAATGTATGTAAAAGGTGATAAAGAAAAAGAATATCTTAGCACAAGTAAGCTTTCTAAAGACCGTGGCGAATAATAAAGCGAGTTTTGGAAGATATATAAGCAAAGTGGGCGAAATGTCATCTCGCCCGCTTTTTTGTAACTTAGTTTTAAATAATATAAAAAAGTTTTATATATAAAATGTTTTATTTTTCTACTGAAGTACTAAAGAACAAACTTTCTGTTCCTAATCGTACATCTTGTTGGTATAGTCCTTTAGGGTTACTGTCATTGTATGGAGTGATTTTATAGTCTCCTTTTCCGGTTGCATCGATTCTGTAGTCGTCTGCATACAAATTGCACCAGTGAATTGATGATGAGTTTTTAGTGTTGTCGATAGAAGTTGATTGTCCTGTGCTTGAGTTTATAACTGGACGTCCTGCACCATAGTTACTATCATTTGCAACTGTGCCGTTTTATTTGTTGTTTTTGTGTACTTACATTTGTTTTTGAGTGTTGCATTTACACAATTTGTTGCTTTATCTTCGGCACAATTATCAATATCGAGTGTTACGCAGTAGGTTTTTCTTTTGTAAAACTTCAAATCCACATCAACATCACCTGAATAAATTGATACTCTTTTTTTATTTAGTGACCAGTTTGTATAATAGCCTCCGTTTGGTATCGCTTTTAACATGTATCGAGTGTTTGGTTGTAGGTTTTTAAATGCAGTGGGTGCGTTTGAATAAGTTGCATCGCTATCGCTTGTGTTAGTTCCTAAGTGTGCAATTTGTACGCTACCACCATTGTGACTGCAACTGCTTTCCGAACAGCCTTCACTTGTTACATTTACGTTGATTTGGAAGCTGTTTTTCTGAACGCTGGTTGGTTTTTCAAGTGAGATTGTGCCGTTTGTTTTTATAAAATAAATAAATCTGTCGGCATCTTGGGCAGAACATGTATGCTCAACTCCGAGAGCATCTTTGTATTTCTCGCCTTCAACGCAGTTTTTACCCTCAGGTCCGTTAACGTCAACCATAATTTCGGCGGCACCTTTTTTGAAGTCTGTAACGGGTAAATACCATTCAATACCGTCTTTTGCAGTGAAGGAGCGTTTGCCTCGAGCAAGTGTTGTTCCGCTTTCGTTTATTTGGTTTTCACAAACGATAGGTCCTGAACCTGATGCTACGACCATTCGGCTGGCAAAAAGTTCGCAGAATTTTGTATTGCCTTCGTAGTCATCCAATTTTTTTGTTGCAGGGTTGAAAATTGTTGCTTTTTCTGTATTTTGGAAGCCTACCGTAAACTCTTTTGTTTTGGGATACATAATATCGTCATCGTAGAGTTGGTTTACGATTTGTTGAACAAGGTAATCGGCTTTCTTTTTAGTTGTATCTTCTTTTGTAGGAATAATTTTATGTAATAAAGGCATTGTAATAGCCGCAATTACTCCGATAACCGCCAGTGCTATGAGCATTTCGGCAAGTGTAAAACCTTTTTTATCAGACTTCCTCGACATTATAAATCTCCTCGTGTTGTGTTGTTTATAATTATAAATCATTTTCGTGAGATTTTCAAGAGATTGACCTAAGTTGTAAAATGTAACAAAATTTAGCATGCTTGAAAAGCTTATAAAGATATGTTATCATAGTAAATATATGTAAGTATGATAACATGAGTTTATTGTGCTCAACTTGGGTATGATGAATATATAAGAGGATATTTGATGTTGGGAAGAACCTGTCAGAAGTTCAAAAGGTTTAATAAAGCATACAGTTTGGCGGAAGTTTTGGTCGTAATGGCGATAATTATGCTGATATTCTTGGCATTGCCGCCTGTGACGAAAAAAGTTTTTAAAATTACCGATACGAGAAAGGCTCACGGCAGATTTGAATGTTATTGGGACGTTGATGCTGATGGGAAAAAGGCTCTTTATTCTTATTATAGTGATGAAAGCGGTTTGATTGACGGACCTAAAAAAATTGATGGTGAAAAATGTACGTTCACGCCTACTTCAAACACCTTGTATTATATGATTCACGCTGTCGGCGGTGGCGGAGCAGGTGCTGTTATTGCAACGCAAAAAGATGAACATGGTAATACTATCGTAACCGAAGATTTGACACCTAAAAACACAAAAGTTCAAGCTGTATCATATTTGGCAAAGTCTGCGGTAAATGCTTGGCCAAATTGGGTTTCTTGGTTAAGTCAGACTAATAAATGTAAAGAAATCCCTTGGCGAGCAAAAACGCCTACAGGCGAAGAATATTGTCCGTCAAAAGTTGTAAAAGACCAGTTTGATGTAAATACAATTTCTGATATGCAACAAGTAAGATACAGACTTAGTGGTTCGGCAGGGAAAGTTGTATCTTCATTTGTACCGCAATTACCGGGAAGTTTGAGAATGGACATTTACCCGGGGCAGGGCGGAGTTATTTCTCGTAAAGATTCCGGTTCTGGTAAAGACGGTACGGATACTGTTATTAAATATGTTTATCCTGACGATACTGAGGGTATTCAGGCACTGAAGGCTGCAGGCGGAGCGGGCGGTAGCGGAGAAATTGATAGCCGTATGTCGTTCACTTTGGTTGGCGGAAAACCGACAGACTTTTTGATGAGTACAAAAACTTCTATTGCTAAAAAGCTTTCGGGATTTATTGACGTAATTGAAAGTTCTGAAAAATATGAAGCGATGAGATCTCATGTTCCGTCTAACGCAGGTGATGGTGGTAGCGGAGAAACACAATTTGTTGCAGAAACTGCAGGAGAGGTTTTGTATGAATATGATAATAACGATGGTGTTTTTAGATTTTCTCGTCGTTACGGTTCAAAATGGACGAATGTTACCAATATTTTGAGTACAAAATATTATACGGAAGATAACGTTTCAACAGTGGCTAATTGTGAGGCTAAGAAGGTAGCTTCTTTTGAGGCTGAGCGTACGGGCTATTGTGATTTGAACAAGGATGCGACAAACAACGCTAAACATGCGGGATATTATAACAGGAAAGTCTATGATTGTGCTATCGGAGATATTCCTGAATCTGTTATTTCAAATATTTCGGCACTTACGCAGTATAAATATCCAAGAGTGGATGGTAAATCCACTTCTTTGCCTGCCGCAGACAGAGAAAAAGTATGGCAAGTCTTTCGTGTCGTGAAAAACACGACAACTGGTGCTATATTAGGTACATATCCGATGTTTCCGAGTTCGTCATTATATTCTGACGGAACGGTTTATAATGACGATTATAGTCAATATAGTGACGGTTACAAATATAATAACAAATTGACACCGTTTTATGGATGTTATGTAAACGCTGATTATTTAACTTTGAAATGTAAGACTATAATGAAAGGTACTACATATAAAGAAGCGAATTTGGTACCTATTCATGATTGTACGGTTAAAGATTCAAATAATTGGACTTGTTCAAACGGAGAAAAAGCGATGTGTTCAAACGGCGGAACAACTTATACAAATTGTACCGATGTTTCTAAGTTGAAATGTCCTGCTCATAATGGCGGAGATGGAGCGGTGGTAATCTTATGGTAATGAAAATGATGAAATTTAGGCTGGGATTTTCTTTATTTGAAACATTCGTTGTAATGGCGATTGTAGGTATTTTTATCGCACTTATGGCGAATACTGTAGCACACCGTCCGAAAGCGAAATTAGCGTCAGAAGCTCACGGTCGTTTTGAGTGTTACTATGATGAAAGCGGGCAGTTATGGCAACAGTTGTTCACTGAAGGCAGTTCTCAAGGGAAAAAACTTGCTAAAAACAATGGTGGCACTGAAACTACTTGTTCCTTTCAACCTCCGTATTATGCAAAATATATGATTATTGATGCCGTCGGCGGTGGTGCGGGCGGAGATTCCAGTAGCGGTGGTAGTGAAGGGCAATTTGTAAGTGCCTTTTATGACTATGTTGCAACAAGTTACAAAATTACTCCTGGAATAGGTGGATCAGCAAAAGTTGGTACTACTGCTCCTAAAAACGGTACTGATACAATAGTTTACGACCAAGACGGGAACAAACTTGTTACTGCATTAGGCGGAAAAACTACTGCTTCTTTGATAAATACAACTATTGACGATGTCAAGAGCTGTGCAATTACCGATTGGTCAACAGTTGATGAATTTTGGTGTAATATTCCGCCGTCTTGTCAGGTAATGAACGGTAAAATCCAAGTAAGCTATTGTCGTAGTAAGGGGGCTTATGTAACCCGAGATATCGGTTATAAAACTACCAAAACTGATGGTACAGTTGAAATGGGTAACCCGAGATATATCGTAAATGATGTATATACTCAGCGGAAAGCAGGAACTTCTGACACTTGGGTTTATCACGATATTAGTGTTTTCAGTGACTATGATTCTGAGTCTTTAGACCCTACAAAAAATACAGGATTTGATCCGAAAAATGAATCAAAGAATTATATGTTGGATGACCCATATTCACCGTCTTTGTATATTATGGAATTGGTTATGGAAACCAACGTTAAAGGTACTAGTTCTACAAAGTCAAATTTGGCAATGTTTGTTGAGAGTATGCAATACCCTTCAGGCGGTATAAAAGATGCTAATGTCGGTATGGGCGGAGGTGCTAATCAGGCAGGCAAAGCCGGAGCAGTTTTATTTTTATGGTAAGAATTTTGAAAGGATAAATATCGGGCATGTTTTTTAATCGAAAATTTAACGCATTTTCACTTGTTGAATTGATGATGATATTACTTGTAGCATCATTGATTACTGCGGCATTGTTTCCTGTAGTTACCAAAAAGCATTTCAGATTACCGACGTTGGTCAATCATGGTGCTTATTTGTGCTATTACGAAAACGGAAAATTAAAAGAAGCAAAATGGGCAGGAAAGATGAAAACCAAAATGATTATTCCGCCTAGAGAAACCGACAACTGTGTATTTGTTCCGCCTAAAAAAGCCGGATATTTTGAAATTTCAGTCATCGGTGGTGGCGGTGGCGGTGGTGACGCCGGCTACACGGGTGGTGATTGGATTAGCAGTATTGTCGAAACCGAAATGTCACCTTTTCAAAGATCTGAAGAAGAATTAAAAGAACACGGTATTACAAAAAGTGAGTTTTTAAGATATGCAGGTTGGGTTATGGGCTATGCGAACAGTATAGGCTCAGGTTCAGGTGGCGATATCGGCTATATGTATAGAACTGATACTGACCATTCTCAATGTTTAGAGTATGTAACTAAGGAAGTTGATGAAACAAAAACTGTTTCTACTTGTGAGGCAGTATGGGCAAATGGTAAGTGTACTTTTTATTCTTGTGAAGAGGTTGAAGAGTGTACTTCTGAACCGTATAACACTACTTGTGATTATAAAACCCCTGTAGTTTGTGAAAAAAGGGCTGAAACAAAAACTGAGGTTGTAAAAACCGGAAGACAAATTTGTGCAAATTATGAAACTTATGAAAAAACTCCTGCTCGTGATGTTGATATGTGTTGCATGGCGAGAAATGGAAGTTGTTTAGATGCGACTTATGAGTGCGGGGATGGCTCTTCAGGTTCTTATGATATGACTACAGGTGTTCGAGAAATACATACAGGTAAAAAACACTATGATCCTGTAACAGATCAGCGATGCACTGACTGGAGAGACGAAACAAAGACCGTAGTAACAGGTGGAGAATGCCTTGAAACTTCAGGCGGTGAATGGAAAACTAAACCTTGTACAAAATATAATACTTCTTGTAAAACTGTAACTAAAAAAACTGAAGAGGGTACAGGTACAAGTCAGGCTGCTTGTAAATCGGGAGCTTCGACAACTGTTGTTACAGGTCACCATACCGAAGAAACATCAACATGTGTTGCAGGTCAGCTACATGAATGGACAACATATGAATATAGTCATTCAACCCAAAGTGGGGAGTCGGGTGGCTCAGGTGCCAGTTGCTACAGTACTGAAAGACATGGTGATTTAGGTTTAAATGGAAGTGGTACTTCTACTATATATTCATCAGATGTAAAAAATGGTAGTGATGTTGATTACTACTCTCCTTATCCTACAAAATTTTATCTTCAGGAAATGATCGCTGGATTTGGTACTGCTTCTTGTTACCCTAGATTGGAAGGTGCACAAAGTTGTAACGGCAAACCTTCTTACGCATTTTATGATATTACAGGTGGAGCAGAATCTGTTTATAATAGCGGTTCTACACTTGTAAAAGCGTATAGTGCTTCTGTTGGCGGTAATGGCGGAAAACGTGGCATTCGAGCAGGTGATACTGTAGATCCGTATTGGGATGAAGCTATATCACCTAGTCGAGTTGCAGAAGATGGTTATTGCTCAGGTGCATCTTCGACATCATACCCAAGTTGTAGTGGTTCAGGTGACTATGGCTATTGCTTAGTTCATCATTATAAACCTTCTGTTGCAGAAACTGGCGGAATGTATAAATATGAATTTGGACGTGATACGAACTATCTTGGTTATGGTGAGCCGGGACAACCGGGTGAATTTAAAACTACTATCGTTCGTACCTTGAAAGGTGTTGACACGACTATCAAAGTTGGTCGTGGCGGTTCTGCTGCCGCACTAAATTCAGGCGGTAAAGGTACTGCGGGTTCAAAAACTTCCTTCGGCGACATAATCTCAGCAGCAGGCGGTGAAGGAGGTAAAGGTAAGCAAACCTTAACTTCAGAAGAGTTACCTGTTTATGACAAAGATCGTTATGATAAAGAAAGTAAATGTTTCTACTACAGTCAAGCATTTGCTAAAAAGGCAGACGGTTCATATTTAAAAGCTGATGATGAACGTGTTATCTCAACTAAATCTTTGACCTACGGTCAAATAAGACAAAAATTGGACGAAGAGCCTGATTATTGTAACGGTTTGATAAACAATCAAGGTAATTATAAATTCTTCCGTGTATCTACAAATGATGCTGCACAAAAATATCCGACCCCTGTTGGTATCTTCTCAAGTTTCTTGAATTTAGCGTTCAAAAACTTGACAGGCAGTGACGATAATCCGCTTGAAAAATTTACTAAATCGGGTCGTGGCGGAAAAGCGGGTGCTGTTGAACACAGATGCTGGGCAGGTCGTGGCGAAGTCATCTTTGAAAATGTTTATATGAAATCAAGTGTATATCCTGACCAAACTACAGCAAATGCTCATGGCAGTTCGCTATTTGTTCCTAAGAATTGTAGAATCGATTATTCTAACATTCCTGCAGGCCCTGGGACTGACGGTGCCGTTCTGATTAAATGGTAATTAATATGAATATTAGAAAATAATATTTTAAATATCGCCCGAGGACATTCCGTCCTCGGGCGGTTATTATAATGACAAAATTCTGCTCATTCCTTCGCAAAAATTTTCTAAGCTTTCAGAATGACGAACGCTTTGCTAAGCCCACCAAATAGTCATTCTGTACTCCAATCCTGAATCTGTTTCTATGAGGAAAAGGAACGAACTTAAAACAGATTCTGAATAAGAAAAAATCCACGCAATTAAAATTGCATGATTTTTAATCTTTTCTGAATGACAAAAGCTTAGAAATGTAATTTCCCCAAATAGTCCTTCTTAACCAAAGTAAAAAAATAAAATGGCCCCGATGCGATTCGAACGCACGATCTTTGGTTTAGGAAACCACTGCTCTATCCTGCTGAGCTACGAAGCCATTTGTTCTTTTGATGTTTATTTGAATGTTTTTGTTTAATATTTATACCCTATTATGACACATTCTTACTCAAATCGTCAATAACTTAATTGAAAATCGTGGTTTGTCGGTAGCTCCGGATTTTTTTTGCCCCTTTGACCGATGCTGTGACAAATCCACCATTTTTTGTAAACTTTTTAATAAAATATTTACTTTACGTTTATATTTTAGTAATATATTAAAAGATACGATTTAGAGAGATGTCCGAGTGGCTTAAGGTGCAATCTTGGAAAGGTTGTGTGAGGGTAACTTCACCAGGGGTTCGAATCCCCTTCTCTCTGTTTTGTTTTTGTTTATGAGGTTTTATAATGGATAACAGAGAAGAAGAAATTTTAAAGTTGTTAAATTCTGGTGTTTCACTCGTTGAGATTGCAGACAAACTCGGTATGAGCGTTCACACAACAAAAGCCTACGCTCATCTTTTGAGGAAAAGAGCCAAAACTCAAAAATAGTCCTTATTCCGGACTTGAAAGGTAGTTTACTAATTTTCTCAAATCTTTGTTCCAACACCCGTTCCAATTTTGAACAATTATATCCGCAGGTGTTTTCTTATTGAATGTATATTCCTTAATCGGTTCTAAGAAGTATTCTTCGCCCGTGTCGAAGCTTCTCAAACCTCTTTCTGCTATTTTTAAAACCTCTATTGCATAGTCAAAAACTCTTGCTTTTTTAATCCTTGTATTGAGTGTGGTTTTCGGTACATTGTATCTTATTTCCGAAAAATCCTTGTATTGCAAGTGTTTGAATAATTCTTCGCAATCTCTCATCGCCTGTTCGCTATACATTATGCCCTTGTATATCGCAGGAATTGAGTATTTCAAATCCCCGCCGACACAGTCGTGATTTCTTATTTCTATGAAATTTCTCATTCTTACTTCAGGAAAACAAAGATTTGCTTGAAGTTCATAGTCTTCTATTGTTGCTAAATGGTTTTTGCAACCGTTCTCCATATATTCAAGAAAATTGATTTCTCCGTCTGTTGAAATATAGTCTTCGTCTTTATGCAAGAATATCATTGGAGTTTTGAAAACATAATCAATGTAATCATCAAAAGAAAATTCTTCGCTGATTTTGCCAGCAAATCCGCAACGGTCATTATCCGTGTTTAGCCAACTTAATGCACGGAAGGACTTGTAGCCTGTATCAACTCCCCCTCTGATTGGTGAGTTTGCAAACATTGCGGTCATAAACGGTGTTAATTTGTTCGCAAGTTTGAATTTTCTCATTGCATCTTCTTCCGATGAAAAATCAATGCAACATTGTACCCCTGCAGTTTCTCTCATCATTACGTCCGATAAAATTCCCCAAAGGTAGCGTGCCATAATTTTATATCTGATTTTCGGGATTAAATGAATGCTTTTGTAGGTCGAATATGGCGAAACTCCGTATTCCAAAAGTCTTATGCCCATTTTTTTTAAAAGTGGTTTTAACCCGTCATTTATTGATTCGATTTTTGCTTTGAGTTTAAAAATTGTTTCTTGAGGTTCGGCACTGATTTCAACTTGACTTCCAGGTTCAAGAGTTATTGTGTCGTGTCTGTTTTTTAATCCGATAATATTTTTTTCATCATAAATGAAATCCCAAGTTTCTTCTTGGGCAAATCTTTCAAGCAGATTTTTTATTCCAAATTCTTCCCAGTAGTCAACAGAACACAATGAACCGGTGCTAATCGGCAGTCTTTCGTATTCCAGTCCGACTTTGAAGTCTTTTGGGCTCTTGCAACCGTTTGTGTAAATTTTTAAAATATCGCTTTTTTTTACTCGTTGTTCTGTTTCTAACATGTTTACCCCTTTACTTTATTATAACATTATTTAAAATATCAAATAAAATTTTGTAAACATTTACCCATGTGTGTTATTATATTTAGTAAGATGAATTATTTTGAACGAGCAAGAATTTTTAGAACAAAAAAAAGACTTGGACAAAACTTCTTAGTTGACGGCGAAGTTATCCAAGATATTATCGAATATGCGAATATCTCACCTGAGGATACGGTTGTGGAAATTGG
>SFZC01000269.1 GCA_004558955.1 bacterium
GTGGGAGAGAGGCCAATTTTTACTCCTCCTTCGTCTTGTCGGAGAAATGAAATGATCTGGAATCGGGGAGGGCGTTTAGCTTCCTGAAAGTGGTGAAAATAGCGTTCGTTATCGAGGAAACGGGCGCTATTTTTTTTGTTTTTCTCGTGGAAAATCTCTTGTTTGGATGGATTTTTCATCTAGATGGTCATTTTTCAGTTTTCGCTGAAATCGCAGTTAACTATAATGAATATCAGATAGTTAACGAAAATAACCCCCTTCAATACTCGCATTTTTGAGCAAAACCCGACCAATGGGCTTGAAAACGCTCAAAATGGAAAAATTTGCCATCCTCAACCCCTCTTTTTTTAGTGTTTGCATTTATTAAGGTTTACGTTTCTATAGTTTAGTAATATAAATGTGTATTTTGTAAATTGTTCTTTATGTTTATGAATCTAAATTAAAGAAAACTAAATCTGAGAAAAAAGAGGGTGAATTTACAAACATAAATGTAAATCGGGCGGTTTTGAAATATGAATGTATAAATATACAATCGGATTATTGAAACGAAAACATATTGAAACCCAGTGATTTATAGATTTCTGTTATTTTATGAAAGGTTATGATTTGGAATTTTGTGCAAGAAAGATGCATAAATGCGGCTGAAATGCCTATTTATAGGGAATAAAGGCTTTGAAACTCAGTGAATTAATAGTTTTAAATAAAGCAAACCATTGTAAAAGCTTTAGATTGCTAAAGTTAGATTTGTAAATCTAAACCATAAAACTAAGAAAGCAAAGATTGGAAGTTTAAATTTGTAAATACAAACCTAAAGTTTAAAAAACAAAATTTTTCCCGAAAAGTTTGGTAAAACCAAATTTTTGCTTTATCTTTGTAAAATCTAAGAAAAATGGGCCAAAAACGGGCCTGTTCGGAAATAAAACATCGTAAAAAATCAAATTCAAACATAGTGATGAAAGACAGAATCAGACAGATCATGGAGGACCAACACCTCAACCAACAGAACTTCGCGCAGCTCATCGGAAAATCGACAGCGACCCTGAGCAGCATCTTCAATGATCGCACAAAACCATCGCTCGACATCGTGGATGCAATCAAGAAAAAGTTGCCTCAGGTGAACCTTGAGTGGTTGCTTTATGGTACTCCTCCTATGTATATTAATAAGGTGGAAGGTGCCCAGGCGGGGGCTTCCGCCAGAGGTGGAAACGGAGCGGACGAGGATTCGCTCGATATGTATGGAGACGCTGTAGGTGTGGCTGGTACAGGCGCTTCGGCAGCAGGCATGGGCGGAAGCCATGGGGGCATAGGTGGCGCTGGCGGCGTGGTGGAGCCTACCCTGGATTTCGGAGGCAGCGAGGGTTCCGACTCCCCTACTTCTCCATCGCTCTTTGACCATCCTCAAACACACGGTGTAAAAAGGACACCTAAAAATATCGCCAATGCAGCGGTTAAATATGTGGACAAACCGCAGCGTAAGATTACCGAGATCCGCATCTTCTACGATGATCAGACCTGGGAGACTTTCGTCCCGAAGAAATAGATTGCTGCTCTGCTGTCGGGAATAAAGAAGGAATAAAGTAAGAGGGGAGCTGAAAAAATCGCTCTTTCTCTTTGTGAAGTTCGAATTTTGTTGTACCTTTGCACTGCCTATATATAAAATAGGTATAACAGCAAGCGTTAAATGTGCATTAACAGCAAGCATCAAATGTGTATTAACAGCAAGCATCAAATGTGCATTAACAGCAAGCATCAAATGTGCATTAACAGCAAGCATTAATAACAAGCATTAAAATAGCAATAAGATGAAAAAATATGTTCTAGACCTTAAGGTGGTTTCTGTAGAAGCACTCAGCGATAAGCACGTATTGATTAAGCTTACCGACGAGAAGCCTTTGCCGGAAATCCTGCCTGGACAATTCGTAGAAGTAAAGGTAGATCATTCGCCTGCCACCATGCTTCGCCGTCCTATCTCCATCAATTTCGTGGATAGAGAAACCAACCAGCTCTGGCTGCTCGTTGCCATGGTGGGCGACGGAAC
>SFZC01000075.1 GCA_004558955.1 bacterium
ATGGAAATTGAGCAGCCAGCTGATGAGGAAAATCCATACATCTGATGCTGATATTTACTGGCGGATGAAATGAATTTGCGAAAGAATCTTGACACTACCGTGTACTGCAAATTTAAAGAAAGGAAATGATGATTTTGCTTCTGTAATTGTCATAAAAATTCAAATGAATCGAAAACCGATACCTGAAAATGTTAAGCGTAGATTATGGGCTGAATCAATGGGACGTTGTATGAATCCAGCTTGTAGAGAAAATTTATTTATAGATGATAATGATATCATGGAAAAAGCGCATATTAATGCGTATTTTGAAACTGAAGATAATTCATATGAAAATTTAATAATATTATGCCCTAATTGTCATAAGAAATTTGATAAAACCAATCAGATCAGTATACAAACTGTTAAAGAGTGGAAAAAAATTAGACGAGAGGAGTTAGAAAGGTTTTTTTCTATTAAATTTAAATCTTTTGATAGACTAAAAGAAAAAGTAGAACCGACATTGAGGGAAAATTATGATATATACAAGAATTACTATTTAAATGAGAATAAAACTTTGTGGAAGAAATTCGAACCTAAAATATTGGTGAATAATGAAATTCTAAAATCATTGTTCAAAAACAATTGTAATTTATTTCCAGATTATCCAAATAAAGATTACTCAAACTTAGAAGTGATTCAAACCTTCATAACCCATGTCAATGAGTTTAAAAATACTAGAGGCGACGAAGAAAAACAAAGACAGGTGCTTTTTCCTCAAGAAATAAATTCTATTTTTGGTATTACGCCAGTAAGTGGCTCTATTATACTTGGCGCGGAATCATTGGAAGAATTAATAAAGGTATTAAGGAGAAAAGGGCGGTTTGAATCTATCATGTTAGGAATAGATAAGCCATATATATTATTGAAAAGTGGGGGAAAAATATTTGTAGATGATACACCAAGATTACGGCAATTGTATTTTAATAATTACTGCTTTAGAAAAACAGGGGTTAGATTACAGAACCTGAATTTTGCTTTGAGCTGTTTAAAATCTAGAAACGTGCCTTTTTCATATACTAATCCTAACTCATTGAGAGAAATTGAAGTGAATGGTACTAAGATAATTTTTGTTTATAAATATTGTTTGAGCAAAGCTTTTTTATTTAGAATGAATCCGGAACCTGGCTGTATAGTTGTAAATTTGCATAACTGGAATGGAAAAGCCTGTATATCTCAAGAAGCATTAAATTTCGCAGCGTCTCTTGACACTAGATTGTTTACAATCGAAGACTTTTTTAAATATATCAATGAAATTAGAAAAAAATAATATAATTAATCTGATTAAGCAAAATATGAACCTATTTGGGGCATTTGATGAAGTTTATGTTTTTGGCTCTATTTTAGACTCAGAGAAGTATTCAAATGATATTGATATTTTGTTATTATATTCCAATTTTTCATATGGGATTCTAGCAAGCATAAGTAGTATTATTAAATGTATAGAACACTTAACATCTTACCCAGTGGATATAACCGCTTTAAGTTTTGAAGAAGAAAAAGAGGTTGATTTTATAGGTAGATTAGATAAAAAATATATATGTATAAAGCGATGCCGATAGTTTATGTGTGAATGGCAATGAGAAAGTGAGCCATGTGATTACGAATTTTTGAGTCACAATGATTATGGAAAATTAACTTTGATTAGGGCAGGTACTGATAAGAATATCAAGTTATTTGTAAAAATGGACATGCAGCAGAGGTATATGATGGAAAAGTATATTGATGAAGGATATAGGCAACTTGAAAAAGCTATTAAAAAATATGGTAGTTTTCATAAAGTTTTATTTCATTTGCATACACCAGCTTCCCATGATTATAAAATGTTGGAATTATCCGGCAATAAACGAAATGTGAAGGATTTTTCGAATGAAGAATTATTTGATCTCTTTGCTCAAACTCAAATTCTTAATCGTGAACAGATTCAGGAATACTGGAGTCAAAATTATTTTGATATAGAAACTTTACCATATTACATTATTGCTGCGTATCTAATTATAAATGATATTGAAATGGTTGTTATTTCGGATCATAATACGATTTCTGGATTTGAACTTTTAGAAGAAGCTGTCTATAATTTATATAGAATGAGTGCGGTATGTCAGAAGCATAAATATCCAGAAATTATGTTGGGAATTGAGATTAGTTGTGCTGATAAAAATCATGTTGTTGCTATTTTTGATAAATTTAATAAGGATTCGTTAACTCAACTTAAAAATTATTTAGATGATAAGCTGATAAATGAGGAATTAGGAACTTATCAAACCAGTTATGATGTTATGAAATTTGTACTAGATAATGGAGGCATTAGTTATATTGCTCACGCTAATACGTCGGCTATGTTTACTGATGAAAGCTTTTTATCCATGGCATATAAGAAAAAACTATTTGAGTCAGAAGTAACGAACTTTTTGGGAATTAAACAAGCTGACCAGGATGTTGCGATTAGACAAATGATTTCGCGATACACCAAAAAAGATATTGCTTTTGTCTATGATTCAGATTCACATGGAATTGATACTATTAACAGGTTGTTTTTTTGGATAAAAGGGGATAAGTGTAATTTTAAAATGCTGAAAGCTGCTTTTACGGATCCAGATATTTCTATACGATTAAATAAACCAGAATCACCTAACGCCTATATTAAAGGAATTTTTATCAAGTCATCAAAACAAGCCTTTTTATATGATGAGCAGCTAGAGGAGGCTATGTGTATCCCTTTTTCAAAAGAGCTGAATTGCCTTATTGGAGGGCGGGGGTCCGGGAAAAGTACGATTATTAATATAATAGAAGCAGTGTTACGCCAACATTATAAATCACTTGATGTTATGAAGGCAATTTTAGAATATGATGTATTGGCTGTTTTTATTTATTTGGAAGGATATTCGTATTTGGTATCTTTTCAACCGCCAAAAGACGAAAAGAACATTGAAGTTCTAAATTATTTATGGCAATATGAAAATTCTGATAAAATTCCATATGGTCAATGGAAGAAAGGTTTGGGAATAGAAATAAAGAAAGAAAACACAAATTTAAGAAAAGAATTATTGAAATATGTACATTTATTTAAAATTCATGAGAAAAAATTAGTTAAAATGTCAATAGGACGTTATAGATATGTATTTGAAAAAATCCTTAGCCAATCTTATTCTATTAATGAACTTGTACAAATGGCAGATAAAAAAGATACGGTAGAGCAGTATGTAAAGACCGTATTGTTGTCAAATCCTAAGTTTAAGGCTATTCCACAGTTTACACGGGAAAAAGATAGTGATATAAATTTTGATAAACTGAGAAAAATACAAGAAAGGAGAAAAAATCAAATTTTATCAATTATCGAAGAATTTAATAGTGATGAATACCAAAAGGATAAATTAAAAATTGTATATAAAATTCGATATTTGGGAACGGACTTTATCAATTTTAAAAAGATGTTAAAATCGATGCCTCAATTTTCCCATACTTTTTTTCGACTTCATAATAAAATATATAATATCACAATAGAGGAATTTTTGGCAGGGATTGATAACTGTTGTCGGCGGATAGGGGTACTTGATTTTTTGCAGTTAATTATGAAGTCAGACTATGCTAACATAAAAGCGCAATTGAAAATAAAGCAATTCTGTAAAGAGATAACCCAGAAAGATATAGATAATGGTATTATTTCAATGGGTAAAGAAGATGAAATTAATATAATTAAAGAAGTTGTTGATTATATTAACCGAAATTACCATACTCAAATTATTGAAAAATTAGATAATGATTATTTAGAACATTGTGATTCATATACAATTGAATTTAATGTTTCAAATAGAGAGAATGTTGAAAAGCATAAGCCTTGTTTTCGCGATATTACGACACTATCATTGGGGCAAAAAGTTGTTGCAATTTTATCTTTTATTTTAGGATATAGTAAATATGCAGAAGATTTCCGACCTTTGATTATTGACCAACCTGAAGATAATTTAGATAGTCAGTATATTTATAAGAATCTTGTTCAAGAATTAAGGACAATGAAAGGGAAAAGGCAGGTTATTGTTGCGACACATAATGCAACTATTGTTACGAATGCTAAGGCTGATCAAGTTATAGTTATGGATTCAAATGGGGAACATGGGTGGTTAAAAAAATTTGGGTATTCAAATTCCCCCGTAATAAAAAAGGAAATCATAAATTATCTTGAAGGGGGCATAGAATCTTTTAAACACAAAGAAGCTATTTATAAGGATGTATTAATTAGGTGATACTATTTTATATTCACAGCACTTTACAACTTTTTCTCTGCTGACCGAGCGATGAACAGGCTTTTCGGTGGAACCGATTGTCATGATAGTTAAAGTAAGAGCGCAATGAATCGAAAAAATTCGATTGTTAGTAGATTCGAATGCAATCGAGACAGATTTTTTGTTAGATGAGGTGGAAAAATGTCTGATATAGTAACTCCTGAAATTCTGCAAAATGTTCCTGTTGGCAACGATGAATTTGCCAGCCAATCACAAGAACATATTGCAGAGTCAATTAAAAATTTAATTCTGAATATTGATAATGAAAAAACACCGATACGACTTATAGGTATTGAAGGCGGATGGGGAACTGGGAAAAGCAATTTAGTAAAAATCCTAGAAAAAAAACTGAAAGGTAAAGGTTACTCTTTTTTTCTTTATGATGCTTGGGGACATCAAGAAGATTTACATAGACGTGCTATCATTGAAGAACTTTCAGATTTTGTTGATAAGGAAAATATTTGTAGTACGTGTGATAAGTTAGCAGATATTAGGGAAGAAACGTTAGGAACAGAAGTTTTAGTACGGACTGTTCAGAGACCTGAGTTTTCATGGGCCTTTTTTTTCAGTGTATTGGGGATAGTTTGTCTTCCTCTAGTTAAACTTATTCATGAAAGTGATATTGTTAAGAATTTGCCTCTCTTTGAAAAATTTCCTTTCCTGGGATGGATTTTTAATGCAATACCCGGATTGTTTTTTATAATAGCGGTTTGGGTTATTATTCGAGAAGCCTTTAACGAAGCTAAAAGACAAAGTCAATCTGGCGAGAAGATAAAGAATATAGGATTCTTTTTTTCTTGCCTTAAAAATAAGACCTTACAAGTCTATCGAAAAAATGAAGAAAAAAACACTACGGCGAAGAGAATAAATCAATTTAATCCGTCGTTTAATTCATTTAAAAACTTCCTTCATGCGCTTGACGATGGGCTTCAGCAAAATAAGTTGGTTATCGTAATAGATAACATTGATCGAATGAATAAGGAAAAAGTTAAAGACATATGGGCTACGATTCATATGTGCTTTTCAAGTGCAGCTGAATTGCATAATATCCTTGTTTTAGTGCCGTTTGACAAGAATAAAATTAGAGATGCTTTTTATCAGGAAGAGGAGAATGAATCAAATACCGCGAATGATACTGATAAAAAAATGACTACATATGATACAGAAAAAATTAATCAATTGGCTTTGGTTGATGATTTTATACAAAAGACGTTTTCTTTAGTATTTCGTGTCTCGTTACCTGTTTTAAGCGATTGGGAAGCTTTTTTTAGAAATCGTTGGACAGCTGCTTTTAAATCCGTTCAAGATGAGATTGAATTTGACTATGTGAAAAGAATTTTCGATGCTTTTACCGAAGTGATTACACCTAGGAATATTATTGCATTTATTAATGAGTTTGCGACCATCAAGTTGTCGGGGGTTGATAATCAAATTAAATCAAGATATATTGCTATTTTTATTAAAAAGCAGAGTTATATTTTATTTAATATTACAGATGCTTTGACTAAATTTGATTATTTAAAGCCATTAGATTATTTAGTTAATCAAGATGGAGGAGATGAATATTTTAAATCTATCGCATCCTTGATTTATCAAGTGCCTCTAGACAAGGGACTTCAAGTTGCCTTATCTAGGCCATTGAAGCAGGCATTGGAAAATCAAGATATGAATGAAGTTGAAAGAATCTCGGCTAATCCTAATTTTGATTCTATGTTAGGAGAAGTTTTAAATCATATAAATAATATGGGAAATGCTGTCATTGCATTATCTCAGTTAAGTCAGGATAAATTTCAGAGTGAGGACATCTATCAAAATAGATGGGATGATATTTTTAGCCGTATAATGAATAGAGATGAAGGACGAGCAGAACATGAAGTTATGGATTATCAGTTAATATTGCTCGATAAAATAACGCAAGAAAAGAAAATTACATATACTAAAGAGATTGTTGAAAATTTATATAGTATTAGCAACGAAGAATTTGATCCTAATGTTTTTTCAGATAATATTGATAAACTAGATTTTATAATCCAAAAATACCAAATCAATATTTTTGAACTTCTGCGTGAACGAAAATGTAGCATTAATCAATACAAAACTTTTATGTCATCTGGGAAGCATTTACGCAATTATAAATTGGTTTGCGATGCAAAGCAAATCAATGATTATTTGGTTCAATATCCACTAGAAAATATAAGTGATATTAATTACATCAAAGAATTGTTAAACTGCCAGTATGATTTGTCTGAATATAAAACTTTTTTAGAGCAACAGGTAGTAAATACTACAAGCTATGATAGTTTTAAAGGCTTTATTGGTGTTTTAAAGCAATTTCCAGATGTTGTAAAACTTGAAAATTTAGCATGGGGTACCTATACTTCAATTTTTTCACAAGCGGATAAGCAAAATAATTTTTATTATGATTTAGTTGCTATAGGCTATTCTCATTTTTCGTATAGTCAATTAAATGGGTTGGGCAACTTTCTTTCTTCCAATGAAGAGGAGCAAAAGCACCTTATTGAACCTGTTCGGTCTGTAATTTTAGATTATATATCCTCAGCGGGTCTTTTTATGCAATTAGTGGATGATTCAGGTTTAGGCAATAGTGAGTTTTATAAAGCTATTTGTCATGCATTGATAGCATCAAATTGCAAAATTACGGAAATAAGGATTCTCCCTCGTCTTAAAATGATAGAAGATGTTTTAGGGATTCAATTTAATCAATGGGAAGCGGCATTCAATGATCTTCCTGTTGCAGATATTAGTGATGATGCTATTATTTCATCACTACCCATTGATGTATTAAAAGAAATACAAACTGTTCCCAACAGCACGCTGTATGATCACTGCAAAAGTAGAATTAAAAGTTATTTAGATACTAAGGATACCGGAAGTTGGAAATCTGCCATTAACAATGATTTAAATACGTATGATATTCAAGTTGGATTGCTTATCTCTTATCAGTGGCCTTCAAGAGCATATGAGGCTGTTAAAGCTTATTTGAAGGAAAAAGCAGAGAATAAACAAACTCCTACGGATATAGAGAAATGGCATAATTTTATTGGCGTGTTAAAAAAATCTGGCCATGAATTAGCGCAATTAGTTTGCGATGTATATGGCATTTTTCTTAAATCCAGTATTGATGCTCCATCGTTTAAATTTTGGATATCTTTTTTTGATGAATACATATTTAAAAAGGAAGGTCCTAAAAAGGATACACTGCGGTGTATTTTCCCAGTGAATTTATTAGACGATGCAGAATGTCTGAAGTGGATGTATGATCATTGGAGAACTGTTTTGAATATATATCATATGGCTGGAGAGCAGCAAAGTGATTTTCGTAAGGCCCTTGTGGAACGAGCTACTGGGGAGCATTTCAATTCTGTTGCTAAACGATTAGCAGTACGAATGAACTTTTTACCTTCTGATGTTCTCAAAAAGAATTTACAGTCATAGTGGTTGGGGGAAAATATGCAGATTAACACGCAAAAGAAAGACATTATATGGAACTACTTGGGGATATTTTTCTCTCTGGGTTCTCAAGTTATATGGCTGCCCGTCCTGATTCATTATTTGCCGCCTGATATTTTAGGTTTGTGGTACGTATTCGTTAGTATTGGTGGTATGGTTGAACTTCTTGATAGTGGCTTTACGCCGACTCTGAGTCATTGCATGACTTATGCGTGGAGTGGAGCTATGGATTTAAAGAAACAGGGCGTTGTCTTTTCTGGTGAACGAAGCGGCCCGAATTATGCTTTGGTTTATGGGATTTTGAGTACTTGCCGAGTCTTATATTTGGGCATTGCCTGTGTAGCTACCTTAGTTATGGTCAGTGCTGGCACGTTGTACGTGCAGCGTATCGCCTCGGCCTATTTATCTTGGCAGGTTTATGCTACTTGGATGCTCTATGTGGCATCAACTTTTATCAATCTTTATATAGGGTACTATGCTGTCGTCCTCGTCGGTATCGGCGATATTTTTCATAAAAACCGGGCACAGATTTTATCGAAAGGGGCCTTTTTGATATTAGGAACACTCGGCCTTGTTTGTGGCTTTGGGATTCTCAGCCTTGGCGTAGCTTATTTTGCCAGCGGTTTTGTCTTACGCTTTTTATGTAAACATTATCTCATCAAGGCCCACAAGTTTGATGAATTATTCCGAAAATATCGCCATCAGACAGATTATTCCAAGCGCCATGTCTTAGCTATGATGTGGCCCAATGCCTGGCGAGATGGATTGGTTACGGTTACGGCTTATCTGACAGGGCAGGCTACCGTACTGATGAGCAGTGGTTTCCTGACTCTGTATGAAACGGGGATTTACTCTTTTTCCATGCAAGTCGTCAATGCCTTGATTAGTATCGCCTCTGGTATGTTTAGTGCCTATGTTCCGGCAATCCAATCGGCCTATGTATCCCGCAACCGGAAAGTCATGAAAGATTTATACGCGAAGTCCATGGCATGTGCTTTTCACCTCAGTTTCTGGGGCATCATCGTTTTTGTAGCGATTGGTATTCCCCTCGTACAACTCTTGCGCCATGACTTCGTCATTGAACGACCGGCCTTCCTGGTGCTGGCACTGTCGATTTATCTCTTGAACCGCCATCGAAGTTCAGCCTGCTTTATCAGTACCATGAATAAGCTGCCATATACCTTCAGCTTCATCTTCTTTGGTGTCATCAGCATCAGTGCCACTTATGTTGGATTGGCCTACTTCCATCTAGGGTTATGGGGCCTCATCCTAATTCCTTTAGCCGTCCAGTCCCTCTACAATAACTGGAAATGGAACCAAGTCGTCAATCGCTATCTGCATACTACGGAAATCAGATTGATGAGACAGGGGACGGCGGATCTTATGCGGATCGTAGGAAACAAAATATTTAAAACGAAATCATAAAAATAATCCGGCTGCGGTGAAATCACTGGGCCGGATTGTTTTATTAGAGTATAAGATGTCTTGACGCGATATTTGTTTGTAAGCGGAAAATAAATCGGTGGATTTAATCTCCTGGCTGTTTGTGAGACAATAGGCTCATCAAACAGGATGAATTAGACAAATTAGAGTTTCTCC
>SFZC01000270.1 GCA_004558955.1 bacterium
AGATGAAGATATGGTAGGGGAGACTGAAGACGAAGATGAAGGAGGAGACTTTGAAGACCTCCTAAAAGATAGTACTCTTGCCAAAGAACTAACCATAAATGACCCCGTTAGAATGTATCTAAAAGAAATAGGTAAAATAAGTTTACTTTCCCTCGAAGAAGAAACCGCTTTATCAGAAAGAATAGTAGCCGGTGATGAAGAAGCCAAAAATATCTTAGCCGAATCAAACCTCCGTTTAGTAGTATCAATAGCCAAAAGATACGTAGGACGCGGTATGCTATTTTTAGACCTAATTCAAGAAGGAAACATTGGCCTTATGAAAGCCGTTGAAAAATTTGATGCCGAAAAAGGATACAAATTCTCAACTTATGCCACTTGGTGGATTAGACAAGCCATAACCCGTGCTATCGCTGACCAAGCCAGAACAATAAGAGTACCCGTACACATGGTTGAAACAATAAATAGATTATCACGTTTCCAAAGACAATTAACACTTGAATTAAATAGAGAACCAACGGAAGAAGAACTAGCAAAAAAAATGCACCTTTCTGTCGATAAAGTAAGAGAAGTAATCAAAATAGCTCAAGAACCCGTATCATTAGAAACTCCAATAGGTGAAGAAGACGATTCACACTTAGGCGACTTTGTCAAAGACGAAAGAAGTATGTCACCAGAAGAGTTCACTGTCCACGAAATGCTCAAAGATGAAATCTTTGATGTCCTTCTTACCCTAACCGAAAGAGAAGAACAAGTTCTAAGACTAAGATTTGGACTAGATGACGGATCTTGTAAAACCCTTGAAGAAGTAGGGCAAATGTTTGGTGTAACCCGTGAAAGAATTAGACAAATAGAAGCCAAAGCCCTAAGAAAATTAAGGCACCCATCAAGAAGTAGAAAACTAAAGGACTTCTTAAATGATTAAAATATCCAAAAGACTAAAAAAAATTGCCGACCTTGTTCCCGATAACTGTACTACTTGTGATGTAGGTTGTGATCATGCACTACTTGATATATATTTATATCAAACAAAAAAAAATATCAAACTAATAGCTTCCGATATCAATAAAAATGCCCTCTCTGGAGCCATTAAAAATATCAAGAAATATAACTTAGAAGATAAAATCCAAACAGTAGTATCCGATGGATTAAAAAATTTACCCATAAATAATATCGATACCATAATAATATCCGGTCTCGGTTCCGCTACTATAATAAGTATCCTAAAAAAAGAATACCTATCCAATATAAAAAACATAATAATATCATCTCATAACCACACCGAAGAAGTAAGGGAGTATATGCAGAAATTAAATTTCTGTATTGAAGAAGAAACAATTATAAAAGAAAACAATATCTATTATATCCTATTAAAATACAAAAACGGTAACCAAAAACTAACAGATTTTGAAAAACAGTATGGACCCATTATCCTAAAACAACAAAGAAAAATAGATACAGAGTACTTAAACAATATATTAGATACCAAAAAGAAACTATATATAAAATTACCAAAAGGAGAAAAAAAATCCCAATTAAAAAAAGAAATAAACTACTTAGAGAAGCAAACTACCTATAAATAACTTAGGTAGTTTTACTTAGTAAAATACTGAAAATTTAATGAAAAAAAAACAAAAATAGTTGCATAATTAAAACTATTAATATATAATGAAAAAAGACCAAAAGGAGGAAATATGATAAAACTATTAAAAAAACTAAAACCCAAACAATGGCTATATATACTAGTTTGTGTAGCCCTAATCGTTTTACAAGTATATCTAGATCTAAAACTACCCGACTATATGGCTAGTATAACAAAGATAGTACAAACCGAGGGAAGTTTAGTCAAAGACGTACTTGGCGAAGGAGCCAAAATGCTCATCTGTGCCTTTGGAAGTTTACTATCCGCTGTTGTTGTCAGCTATTTTGTAACCAAAGTAGCATCTACCTTTTCCCGTGATTTAAGAAAAGACATCTTTGGAAAAGTACTATCATTTAGTATGGAAGAAATCAAAAACTTTTCTTAAATCACGGG